>DAOWHI010000164.1 GCA_030641505.1 Gemmatimonadota bacterium
ACCACCGTTCTCGGCCTACGTCACAAACAAGGTCAACGATCTCACCCAACCCCAATCGGGGGCAGTTATCGCTCAGAACCGTGCGCCCGTCGCCGACTCGTCCGAGTCGATGGCTGAATCAGGTCTATCGGGGATCAACGGTGAGCGTATAACGCTCGCGTTTCAGAACACCGAGATCAGCACGGTGATCCGCGCGTTTGGAGAGATTGGCAGGCGCTCGATTGTCGCCGGGTCAGGGGTGAGAAACGTCCTGGTAACGGCCGATATTCGCGAGCAACCGTGGGACGAGGCGCTTGTCACGTTGATGCATGCGAACGGCCTGGAGGTTCGGCTCGAGAACGACATCATTCGTGTTGATACTGTTGAGAATCTGCGCAAGACCGAGGCCTTGATTGACCTCAGAACGGTGGTCCTACGCCTCAACTTCATCACCGCCAGCGAAGTCGTTCTGGTCGTCGATCCGCTCAAGTCGGAGCGAGGAAGCATTCAGGCCGACGCGAAGACAAACTCGTTGGTAATCACCGATGTTCCCGATCGTGTCGACCAGATCGTGGACATCGTCCGAGAGCTCGATGTCCAGACCCCGCAGGTGACGATCAAGGCAAAAATTGTGTTTGTCAACAAGGTCGATCTACGCGAGCTGGGGGTGAAGTGGCGGGCCGAAAACCTGCGCAACCCGACGACAGACACGCATGTCTTCGCAAACACAGAAGGAACGCTGGCCGATCCGTTCCTCGATCTGTCGATCGGAACGCTGGCCTCTGGGCTCAATATCGGTGGCTTACTGCAGGCGCTTGAGCAACGGGAGATGGCGGACATCCAAGCCGAGCCGCAGACGACCGTGCTCAACAACTTGCCGGCCGAGGTCTTCGTGGGGGAGCGCACACCCATTCGCGTCCTCGACGTAGGCGCAGAGACGGAAGAGGCCAGGTCCACCGTCGAGCTCATCGAGACCGGCATCATCCTTCGGGTTACGCCGCACATCACGTCCAACGGCAAGGTCTTGATGCAGTTGATGGCCGAGCGGTCGGGTGTAGCGATCGCGGATCCCGCGATCGGTGTCACGTTCAACACCCAGCGGGCGACCTCCCAGATCTTGGTGGACGATGGCGAAACAGCCGTTATCGGTGGTCTTACGGTGCGGGATTACTCGAGCGTACGCACCGGGGTGCCAGTGCTGAAGGACATACCGCTGCTGGGTGCATTGTTCCGTACCGAGCGCAAGCGCGAGGGGAAGCGTGACTTGCTGATTTTCGTGACTCCGTACATCGTGCCAGTGGAGCGCCCCGCCCCGGATGTGATCAGCCAGGCGTGCTTGGAGGATCAGCCGTGGTACCGGAGCGACCGAGCGATCGTCCACAACGGGGACCGATGGATCGAGTTTGGCGCCCCTCACCGAGTCGATTCGCGTAGTCTGATCAAGGTCGGCAACTACCGAGGGGTTTCGATCTACACCACCGTTGAAAACGCCGCGGCACATATCTACCTGCCGTTTTGTGCCTCTGGGATGTATCAGCCGTACCGCCTTTCGTTCGACTTGAGGGGAACAAATGGTTAGTGGCGACCGATCGACACGATGGTTCGCTTTGTGGCTTAGCCTGGCAGTGGTCCTCGCCATGTTTGTGGCTTGTGACGAGGCGTTGCTGGACGGCGGACCACCGGAGGCCAACGGTGAGCCAAGAATGGTAGCCGTCGGGGGTGAGCAGCTCTTGGCGCAGCTCGGCTCGTTGTTCGACACCTCGCTTCGCGTTCGTGTGCTCGACGCGGATGGCCGACCGATCAAGTCGGCGGTGGTTCGATACACATTGCTCGCCGGCAGCGGGGCATTCTCCTCCGACAGCACATTGACCGATGATCAGGGATTTACCGAGGTGACGTTTCGTCCAGCGTCGGCTGGAATGACGATTATCGAGGCGCGCGCGGAGCGGCCCCGGGGGATTGGCCGGGTCCAGTTCACGATCCAGGTTCTGAACGACCCGACCGAAGCGGCTATGATGGCACGCGTTAGTGGCGACAATCAATCCGGCGAGGCTGGGAGCGAGCTCCCGTTACCGCTCGTGGTGCGAGTCGAGAGCCCAGACGGGTTCCCGGTTGGTGGCCACTCGGTGACGTTTGCGTTGGAGCAGTCGCAGGGAGCGTCGGCCGCGGTGATCGTCGCGCCCGGCGGGCCGGCGGCTGGTGAGGTGACCGTCAACACCGACGGCGGTGGCACGGCTCGCGCCTACTTGAAGTTGGGAACCGCGCCGGGAGTCCACTCGGTAGCCGCTCGGACCTTGATTGGACCTGTGGGCGCGCAGACGAGCACGAGCCAGACGTTCACCGCTACCGCCACAGCGGTCGGTCCGGCTCGGCTCATCATCGTGGCCGGCAACAACCAAACAGCGGTTATCGACACCCTTCACCAACCGGGAAGCCCTGATTTTCAGGGCCGGGATCCAAACCCTTTCGTGGTCCAGGTGGTGGATGAGTTTGGCAACCCCGTTTCAAGCGTGGCCGTTACGTGGTTGGTATCCGACGGCGGTGGTTTTCTCACCCCGTCGACGAGCTTCACCGATGCCAACGGGCTGGCCCAGAGCCGACTGCTGGTGGTGACCGAGGGACGCAACGCAGCCGTAGCGATTGCCGCCGGGACGAACGCCGTCGAGTTTGTCGTCACCGGCCAAGTATTGGTGCCACCATCGGAGGAGGGGGACGGCGGCGGCGGTTGATCTGTGCCAAAAGGTGGTTACCGTGCGCCGGAATCGAATCCGGAAATCAGGCGGGGCGTCCGAAGAGGGCGCCCCGATGGCATTTAGGCTCTTGACCCCAGTGGTCGCCGGTTGGAACCGTATGCCATATTACGCGCGCCATGAGTGCTAAGACGAAGAAAAAGAAGCGGCAAAGCAGTCCAAATGTGGTCATTGTCGAGTCGCCGGCCAAGGCGCGGGCGATCGGCGGGTACCTGGGTAAGGAGTACCAGGTTGAGGCCTCTGTGGGCCACGTCCGAGACCTGCCACCCAAGGAGTTAGGCGTTGATCCGGCAAATGGGTTCGCGCCGACTTACAAAGTCATCCGCGGCAAGCGCAAGGTCTTGAATCAGATCGGTAAGGCGGCCAAGAGCGCCCAGACCGTGTTCGTCGCTACCGACCCCGATCGTGAGGGCGAGGCTATCGCCTGGCACATCGTTGACGAGTTGGGCATTCCGCCCGAGAACATTCGGCGGGCTCTGTTCTATGAAGTCACGCCCGCGGCGGTAAAGCGAGCGATCGAGAACTCGGGGCGTATTGACAGCCGCAAGGTCGACGCGCAACAGGCGCGCCGAATTCTCGACCGACTGGTTGGCTACAAGATCAGTCCATTACTGACTACACCGTTCTACCCGGGATTATCCGCCGGTCGAGTCCAGACCGTCGCGCTCCGTTTGGTGTGCGAACGCGAGGCAACGATCGAAAGCTTCCAGAAGGTGGCCTACTGGCGGGTCAAAGCGACGCTCCAGTCACCCGGCGATCAGGAACCAGACAGCTTCCAGGCTGACCTCCAGCGGGTGGCTGGCATAGCGGTAATCCCGCGCGGACAACCAGGCGAGAAAGAGTTTCGCGCGCCGGCGGTAGACACCGAGGAGGCCGCCGCCAGAGTTGTCGAGCGCGCCACCCAAAGCGAGTGGAAGGTCGACACGGTTGAACGAAAGGAGCGCAGTCGATCAGCGCCTCCGCCGTTCACGACATCGACGCTTCAGCAGGAGGCCTCGCGTCGCCTGGGGCTGAGTGCCCGTCGCACGATGTCGCTGGCCCAGCGGTTATACGAAGGCATCGAGGTCGAGGGTCAGACCGCAGGGCTCATTACGTACATGCGGACCGACTCGACTCGAGTGTCCGATGCCTCGCTCACCGACGTGCGTGAGTTTATCAGTCAGCGCTATGGCGCCGAGTTCTGCCCCAACAAGCCCAAACACTATAAGAGCGCAGCGGGAGCGCAGGGCGCGCACGAGGCGATCCGCCCAACGTCGATGCGGGCACCGGAGGCGATACAGGCAACTCTCGGAAAAATGAAGGACGGTCGTGATCTGTCTCGACTTTATGAGCTGATTTGGTTGCGCTTTGTGGCATCGCAAATGGAGGTCGCTCGCTACGACAGAACGACGGTCGACTTCGTCGTGGATGGTGATCTGGAGTTCCGTGCGTCGGGTTCTGTGCTCACATTTCCGGGTTTTGTCGAGGCGTACCGGCAAGCTGGCAAGCGTGGAGAGGCCGGAGACGATGTTCTGCTGCCGTCGATCGAGGAGGATGAGATTCTGACTGCGCTCGAGGTCGTGAGTGACGGCAAAGAGACACAGCCGCCGGCGCGTTACAGCGAGGCGACCCTGGTCAAGGAGCTCGAGGCCCAGGGGATCGGTCGGCCCAGCACATACGCCACCATTATTTCGCGCTTGTTCGATCGCAACTACGCTGAACGACACGATCGCAGGATTCGTCCGACCGTGCTCGGGCGATTTGTGCTCAAGTATCTGGTCCACCATTTCGATGACATTTTCGAGGTCGGCTTCACTCGCGGTTTGGAGGAAGAGCTCGACAAGATCGAGGAAGGCACTCTTGCCTGGCGGGACGTCGTCGAGGATCTGTGGCGTCCTCTTAGGGAAGACATCGATCGCGTGACAGCAGTCACCGAGAACGGCGGAAACGGGGATGAGAGTTGGAACGACCTCGAGCCACCGAATTGTCCCAAGGATGAGGCTCACGGCGCGATGGGACTCAAATGGAATCGCTTCGGACCGTTCTGGGGGTGCCGCAAGTACCCTGATTGCCGCGGTACGCAGCCGATCCCCGAGCTGGGTCCGGAGTCCCCCGACGACCCGTGTCCGGTCGATGGCGGTGAGTTGGTGATCAAGCGGGGTCGGCGTGGTCCGTTTGTGGGGTGCGCGAACTATCCGGATTGCGATTTCACGATGAACATCGGGGACGATCCGGAAGCAGCGTTGGCCACCCGACAGCGCGCGAAGACGGTTGGCGAGAAGCTCGACCGTGAGTGCCCTCGATGTGGTGAAGGCGAGTTGGCCATCAAGACCGGGCGCTTCGGTGCTTTTATTGGGTGTTCGAAATACCCCAAGTGTCGACACACGGAGTCTTTGCCCACGGGCGTGAAATGCCCTCAATGCAATGAAGGTGAGCTGGCGGAGCGTCGGAGCGGCCGGGGCCGTGGGGCGCGACGCTTCTATGGTTGCAATCGATACCCCGATTGTGACTACACCCAGAACGGAGCACCCCGCGCGGTCGATTGCCCGGAATGTGGTCACCGAGTGGCCGAGGCCTGGCGCGACAGCGATGGTGTCACCGGGCTCAGGTGTCCCAAGTGCAAGGCGGAGGTGCCGGAGCCGGCGCCGACCACGGAGCCGGCCGGGTCGACCCGCGGTTGAACCGAGCCCTCGTTATCGGCGGCGGTCTAGCAGGCACCGAAGCCGCGCTGCAGTGTGCTCGTTTTGGTATTTCCGTCACCCTCTATGAGATGCGGCCGGTGGTGGCGACGCCCGCACACCAGACGGATCTCTTAGCCGAGCTCGTTTGCTCGAACTCCTTCAAGTCGCTCGATGTCGAGACCGCCCACGGTGTCCTCAAGGCCGAGCTCGAGCACCTCGGCAGCCAGCTGCTAGCCGCAGCTGTAGAAGCTGGGATACCTGCGGGCGCGGCGCTGGGGGTTGATCGGGCCCAGGGTTCTGCTGGGGTCACGCAGCTGATCGAGGCCGAGCCGCTCGTCACCGTGGTACGGGATGAACGGACCAGCCTCGATCCCGATCAGGTGACGATCGTCGCCACTGGCCCGCTGACGTCAGACAGCTTGGTGCGCGAGATCGAAGTCACACTTGGCGCCGACAATCTGGCGTTCTTTGACGCCATCAGCCCGATCGTATCCCAGGATTCGCTTGTGCCGGAGCGTTTCTGGGCTGCGTCTCGCTACGGCAAGGGTGGTGACGACTACCTCAACTGTCCGTTGACGGAGGCCGAGTACGCGGCTTTCATCGATGCATTGTTGAGCGCCGAGTTGTACCCATTGAAGGAGTATGAGCGCGATGTCATGTTCTTCGAGGGGTGTTTGCCGATCGAGGAGATGGCTCGGCGCGGGCTGGATACACTCCGCTTTGGACCTCTGAAACCAGTTGGTTTGACCGATCCCGCGACCGGTCGCCGGCCGCACGCGGTGTTGCAGCTGAGGCGTGAGAACCGCGAAGGTACGATGTACAATCTGGTCGGCTGCCAGACGCGGATGAAATACGGGGAGCAGAAGCGCGTGTTTGGTATTGTGCCGGCGCTCTCGCGAGCCGAGTTCCTGCGCCACGGTCAAGTTCACCGTAACACGTTCTTGCAGCACCCGGTGGCGCTGGATGAGTACGGACGGCCCGCCAGCGAGGCGTGGCCGAGGCTCTTCTTCGCTGGACAACTGACCGGTGTTGAGGGGTATGTGGAGTCCATCCTGAGCGGCCTCCTGGCGGGCTGGAACGCCGTCCGGGTCCTGGCCGGAGCTGCACCGACCGTGCCGCCCCGGGAGACGATGGCCGGTTCGCTTTGCCACTACCTTCGAACCGCCGATCCAACCAACTTCCAGCCCATGAACGCCAATTTCGGACTGTTGCCTCCACTGGAGCACCGCGTGCGGGACAAACGGGCGCGGCGCCGAGCGCAGGCTGCCCGGGCGATCGATCGGATGGGGGAGTGGAGCATCACCGCCGTACCGGCGCTGGTTGAGGCAGCTTGAAGCCTGCAAGCGGGCCACTCGGCGCGCACATCGACGACCACCTCGACTACCTCAAGGCGGTTCGCCGCTACAGCCCCAACACAATCGCCGCGTACCGCCGGGATCTCGAGGACTGGGCTGCTTTTTCGGCCGATCACCTGGGGACCTCGAGTATCGACTTGAATACGGTGAGACCGGATGACGTGCGGGCCTTCCTGGGGTACTGTGCCGATCGCGGCCTGGTACGACGCACGATCGCGAGACGATTGGCAGCTGTGCGAAGCTTCTTTCGTCACGCTTGTCGTGAGGGTTGGGCAGATAAGAACCCCGCTCAGCAGGTCGGCGTTCCGAGGCAGAACCGCAAGCTCCCGGAGGTGTTGAGTGCCGCCACGCTTGATCGCGCGCTGGAAAGCTACGCCAAGGTGGAGGGGTTCTTCGGGCGCCGACTGGCGGCGTTGCTGGAGGTTGCCTACGGCGCTGGCCTCAGGGTCAGTGAGTTGGCTGGGTTGACCTGGGCGGACGTTGACGCCGGGTCCAAGACGGTTCGAGTAATCGGTAAGGGCGACAAGGAGCGTCGGGTTCCGATCACCGGCCGGGCGTTGGAGGCGCTTCAGCAATACGGCGGCGAGCTGGATGGAGACGCACTCGTTGATACGGCAGCCCCAGTGTTCGTCGGCCGGACCGGCCGTGCGCTCTCGGTGCGTCAGATTCAACGCGTCGTGAAGCGGGCCCTGGACACGATCGCCGAGCGAGAAGGCGTGTCGACCCATACGCTTCGGCATTCGTTTGCCACCCATCTCCTCGACCGCGGAGCTGACATCATGGCGGTCAAGGAGCTCCTTGGCCACGCCTCTCTTTCGACCACTCAGCTGTACACGCATCTGTCACGCGAACGGATCAAGACAGCCTACGATTTGGCTCACCCTCACGCATGAGAGGCTCACGCATGCAAGCAACGACAATCCTCGGGGTTCGAAAGAACGGAGCCGTCGCGCTCGGAGGTGACGGCCAGATCACCTTCGGAGACACGATCGTGAAGAGCCGGTCGTCGAAGGTCCGGCATCTCAAGAGCGGATCAATCGTGGCTGGGTTCGCAGGTGCCGCCGCTGACGCGCTGACGTTGTTTGAAAAGTTCGAAGAGAAGATCGAGCGCTATCCGACAAACCTGCCGCGAGCCGCGGTCGAGTTGGCAAAAGAGTGGCGTTCAGACAAGATCCTGAGGCGACTAGAGGCGATGTTGGCGATCTGTGATAAGGAGCACAGCCTGCTCGTATCGGGCAACGGGGATGTTATCGAGCCCGACGATGGGATTCTGGCCATCGGAGCGGGTGGTCCATACGCGTTGGCTGCCGCGCGTGCTCTAACGCGCGACTCTGATCTCGACGTTAGGGCGATTGTCGAGCGCGGGCTTCAGATCGCCGCCGGGATTTGCATTTACACCAACGCCGAGTTGACGATCCTGGAGCTAGAAAACGATGAGTGATGACGGTCGTAACCAAACAGGGACCGCGACCGCTGCGCAACAGCAGTCTTCGATAGCCGGCGACGCAGATCCCTACGCCACGCTGACGCCTCGGGAGATCGTTGCCGAGCTCGACAAGTATATCATTGGCCAGGACGGCGCCAAGCGTGCGGTCGCGATTGCGCTTCGAAATCGCTGGCGGCGCTTGCGCGTCGAAGACGACCTGCGCGAGGAGATCTTGCCCAACAACATCATCATGATCGGTCCCACCGGTGTGGGTAAGACCGAAATCTCACGCCGGCTGGCGCGTCTCGCCGATGCGCCGTTCATCAAGGTCGAGGCCTCGAAGTTCACCGAGGTCGGGTATGTGGGTCGGGACGTAGAATCGATGATCCGTGATCTTGCAGAGATCTCGGTGAACATGGTGCGCCAAGATTGGGAAGACGAAGTCTACGAACAGGCGGAATCAAGCGTTGAGGAGCGGCTGCTGGACTTACTGCTACCGCCATTGAGGGGCGCTGAAGAAGCCGACGGTGGGCATCGCTACCTGGTAGACCCAGCCGGGGTCGCGCGTGAGTCGGAAGGTGCGCGTACCGAAGATCCACGCGTTCAGCGAGAACGGTCCCGCGATAAGTTGCGCCGGTTGTTAACCGACGGAAAGCTCGAAGAGCGTCAGGTGGAGGTCGAGACGACCTCGAGTCGGCTCCCATTCATTGAGGTCCTCTCTCCAATGGGTTTTGAGGAGATGGACATGAACGTGAGCGAGATGCTCGAAGAGATGATCCCCAAGCGAACGAAACGTCGAAAGGTGACCGTGGCCGAGGCGCGGCGGATTCTACTCCAGGAGGAGCTCAACAAGCTGATCGACATGGACGAGGTCGTTAACGAGGCGATCTACCGCACCGAAAACTCGGGGATCGTATTCCTCGATGAGATCGATAAGATCGCCGGCGAGAAGATCACCGGTGCACCGGACGTCTCGCGCGAAGGGGTGCAGCGAGACTTGCTGCCGGTTGTCGAGGGGTCGAACGTGCAGACAAAGTACGGGCTCATTCGAACAGATCATATTCTGTTTATTGCAGCGGGTGCGTTTCATGTGTCGAAACCCAGCGACTTGATCCCCGAGATCCAGGGGCGCTTCCCAATACGGGTCGAGCTGAGGAGCCTGACGGCCCGCGACTTCGAGCGGATCCTCACCGAACCCAAGAACGCTCTAACCCTTCAGTACGAGGCACTGCTCAAGACAGAAGGCGTTCATCTGTCTTTCAGTGCGGACGCGATCCAAGAGATCGCCCGCATCGCGGCTGAGGTCAACGATCAGATGGAGAACATTGGTGCGCGCCGGCTCCACACGGTTATGACCAGCCTGCTCGACGATATCCTGTTTGACGTTCCCGATAGCGAGATAGAACGGGTTGCGATTGACGCCGAAGGGGTACGGGAGAGGTTGGGGGAGATTGTGGAAGACAGAGACCTTCGCAAGTACATCCTCTAGCGTGCCAGAAGATCTCAAACGAACCGGGTTCACCGACATCCACGAACAGCTAGGCGCGCGGATGATGCCGTTTGCGGGTTTCGTGATGCCGATCCAGTATACGTCGATCACCGAGGAGCATCGGGCGGTGAGGGAACGCGCCGGGGTCTTCGACGTGAGTCATATGGGAGAGTTCGTCTTTGGCGGCCCGAACGCGCTGGAAGCGGTGCAACGGGTGACCGTCAACGATGTATCGACGTTATCTGTGGACCAGGCACAATACTCAGCGATGATCAACGAGAGCGGTGGGATCATCGACGATTGTGTTGTTTATCGGCTTGATCAGACTCGGTACATGATGGTCGTCAACGCTTCGAATATCGCCAAAGACTGGGCACACGTAAGCCATCATCTTCCGAGCGATGTAACGCTCGCTGACGAGTCGGAAAGCACGTCGCTGCTTGCCGTTCAGGGCCCTCGGGCGAGCCAAGTCATGGCTGCGGTGACCGACGTTCCTCTCGACGAGCTTCGATTCTACTGGAAACGGGAAGGGGTGGTTGCTTCCGTGCCGACGATGGTGAGTCGTACCGGATATACTGGGGAGTTGGGCTACGAGCTCTATTTCGACCACGAGGGCTCGGCAGCCGTGTGGCAAGCGGTGATGGAGGCTGGCGAGGGCGTCGGCCTGTTGCCTTGTGGGTTGGCGGCCCGCGATACGCTGCGGCTCGAAATGCGCTACGCTTTGTATGGCAGCGATATCGACGATACCGTCAATCCGTATGAAGCCGCGCTTGGGTGGATCGTCAAGCTCGATAAAGGCGATTTCGTAGGCCGCGATCGGCTAAGGGAAATCGCTGACTCTGGACCAAAACGCCGACTGGTCGGTTTTCGGCTTCTCGAACGAGGTATTCCGCGCACCGGCTATCCCGTAGCCGTGGACGGAACCGAGATCTCGGAGGTGCGCAGTGGTGCGATGAGCCCTTCACTCGGTTATGGAATCGGAACCTGCTACTTGCCAGCCGACCACGCCAAATCGGGCAGCACCCTGGCGGTCTTGATTCGAGGAAAAGAGGTAGCTGCGGAGATCGTCAAGCCCCCCTTCTACGGTGGCGGTTCGCTCAACCAGTGAACGGTAGCTGTATGTCCCCCGGTGAGTGAGCGAGTCGTTGTTATTGGCGCAGGTCCTGCCGGACTCACGGCTGCACACGAGCTGACAGACCTCGGACATCAATCGATCGTGTTCGAGAAGGACGATCAAGTAGGTGGTATCGCCCGTACGGTCAGTTATCGTGGCTATCGGTTCGACATCGGTGGCCACCGGTTTTTCACCAAGGTCGATATCGTACAGACGCTGTGGGAACAGTTGATGGGGGACGATTTCCTCGTCCGACCTCGCCTCTCGCGGATCTATTACCGTGACCGGTTTTTCGACTATCCGTTGAGACCGGGGAACGCTCTCCGCGGGCTGGGGCCGGTTGAATCGATCCGCATCGTCGCCAGCTATCTAAAGGCGCGAGGGTTTCCGAACAGCAATGAACGAACGTTCGAAGATTGGGTCGTGAATCGGTTCGGACGCCGGCTGTACGAGATCTTCTTTGAGACCTATACCGAGAAAGTGTGGGGCATCCCGTGCAGTGAGATCGGCGCTGAATGGGCTGCCCAGCGCATAAAGAACCTGAACCTGACGCAGGCGATCAAACACGCTCTTCTCGGCGGACGGACGGGCGGCTCGGTCATCACTACGCTGATTGACGAGTTTCAATACCCGCGTCTCGGTCCGGGCATGATGTGGGAACGATGGTGCGAGCGACTCGAGGCTCGTGGCGTGAGGACACATCTCGAAGCGGAAGTGGTCGAACTTCACCATCGAGACGGTCGGGTCGAAGCGGTGACGGTTCGGTTTGGGGACGGCAGGACCGAGCGGGTGTCGGCCGATCACTTCGTGTCTACAATGCCGGCTCGCCAGCTTGTCCATTCGCTGGACCCACCTGCGCCAGAACCGGTGGTTGCGGCGGCCGACAAGCTCAAGTATCGCGATTTCCTGACCGTCGTCCTGATCGTCCGCGACGCAGAGGTCTTCCCCGACAACTGGATCTACATCCACTCGCCGAACGTGAAGGTGGGACGCATTCAGAACTTCAAGAACTGGAGCCCCGAGATGGTTCCAGACCCGAGCACCACCTCGCTGGGACTAGAGTACTTTGTCAACGAGGGGGATGACTTATGGTCCGCGCCAGACACAGCGCTCGTCGAGTTGGGAGAGACCGAGATGATACGGTTGGGGTTGATCCGCCCGGAGACCCTCATCGACGGGACGGTGGTCCGCATGCCCAAGGCGTATCCAGTGTACGACTCGCACTACGAAGAAGCGTTGGCGACCGTGCGCGGCTACACCAGTAGCTTGACCAACCTTCACCTCATCGGACGCAATGGTCAGCATCGCTACAACAATCAGGATCACTCGATGCTGACTGGGATCTATGCGGCCCGCAATATTGACGGAGCCGACTACGATGTGTGGTCAGTCAACGTCGAAAGTGAATACCACGAGGAAAAGCGTGAGCTGGACACTGGGAAGAGAGTGCGGGTCGCGGATCGTCTGACGCCGTCGGTCGCCGCTGATGAGACTCTCGAGGGCGTCCTGGCGGCGGCCTTCGCCCGCTACGACTCGCTGGCGCTGGGTCTGGCGGTCGCCATCGTGAGTGGGGTTGGACTGTTCCTGGCTACGGCGTGGGTCTTGCTGCGTGCCGAACGCGACTCGGCTGAGATGCTCGCGCTCATTGGTCAGTATCTGCTGGGCTACGAAGTCAGTTGGGGTGGGGCCGTGTTGGGATTCATGGGCGCCGGGTTGTTTGGCTTCGTTGTGGGTTTTGGCGTCGGCTGGCTTATTAACCTGATCATTGGGTGGGAGGAGACGATCCTCGAGCACGAGCTCGAGATCGCTGGCACAATCGATCCGCTGAACCTGGAGTAGGCACAATGACCCGAGGTGTTACCGACAAAGAACGGGCACTGGTTCGGGCCGCAGTGGCCCGCATGCGCGCTGGTGCCATGGCGATAGTATTTGGTGTGCTGGGTGGCCTGGGGCTCTTTCTTGCCACCGCGTGGCTGCTCATTCGTGGTGGGCCCCAGATCGGACCGACACTGGGCCTGCTGGGCAACTATTTTCCGGGCTACTCGGTGACCTGGCCCGGCTCGGTGGTCGGCTTTGGCTACGGTGTTCTGGTGGGGTCGGCCGTTGGGTGGTCGCTCGCTCGGCTGTACAACTACTTCGCCGAGCGAGGGTAGCGGGGGAATCGCGATCGAGCGCGCTATTGCGCCTCGAAGGTGGAGCCTGGACCGTCTTCCCAGGGTCGCAAGAGCACCGCGCGCAAGAGTCGTCTTTCCCGCGCGTCGAACTCCCCACTGATCCACAAGACGACCGGAATCGCGATCGAGATCAGGGTCAGCTTGATAACGATCAGCCAGCCGGTGGTGACCCACCAGCGAGCGGCAACGTACGTCGCCAGGGCGACTGCGACACCGCGGAGAATCGACGACGGCGGCGGCCAGACGTGCCACAGCCTGCCAACCGCGAAAACACCTAACACCGCTGCTACAACCGACACCGAGGCGGTTACCGCGACTGCACCGAGCGCGCCCCACCGTGGTACCGCCACCAGGTGCCCCACGACGGTGATCGGCGCTAGCGGGCCGATCAGTGCGATCGTCCAGTGGGGCTTGCCAGCGGCGGTGAGGATCGAAGAACAGATCCCGAACAGCGTCATCGCGACACCCGCGACGACGAGCTGCTCGAGCAGCGGTGCAGCAGCTTCGAATTCGATCCCCAAAGCGAACACCGTGATCTCGATCGATGCGCCGACTGCGATCCCGATCAGCGGTAGCAAGAGAAACGGGAAGCGAAGCGCGTCGCGACCTATATCGCGCGCGTGCTCGAGCTCGCCCGCGCCGACCAGAACGCTCCGGGTAGACCGCAACATAGAGGGGAAGGCCATCGAGAAGAGGGCCGCCATGAGCGCGAGGCTTCGCGCGCCAGCGAAAACACCGGCCATCGCCGTTGTTCCGCCGAGTGCTTTGAATGCGATCAGGTCCACCTGCGCAATGAAGCGCAAGCCGAGACTCAAGAGGAATAGCGGAAGAGCATAAACGTAGAGCGCGCGCACCGGCGCTTGAACACGACGGAACAGTGCCGGCCGGTCATAGCGCATTGCAACGATGAGCTCAACCAGTGATGCGCCGATCGTGCCTAGAATTGCGCCATTGATCGAGAGGCCCAGGCTCACGAAAAGAACGATCAACGCCATGCGCGCGACCGAGCGGGCCGAGATTGCCAATGCGCGTTGCCCAAATTGCCCGCGTCCAGTGAGGATCACCTGGTGGCCAAAACCCATCACCAAGAGGGGGACGTCGATCGTGAGCAGCCTCAGAGGGGAGATCAACCGCGGTTCATCGAGAAAACCAGCCAGCGCTGGTGCCGAGAGCCAAAGGCCGATCGCCACCGCTAGGCTGACGACGAGGTAGATCTGCAACACCCGTGTCGCAATGGCCTTCCAATCTGTGCTGCTGCCGACCAGGCGGATGGTGGCGCGGGACAACGCGTGAGCGATTGTCCACTCGATCGTCATGACCAACGTTACGGCGAGCCCGTAAACCCCGTAGCCGTCTGGCCCCAGGGCCCGAGTTAGAAAGGCAACAGTGGCCAGTCCGGTCGGAACCATGAGACCCTGGGCGAGGAACATCTTCACCGCGCCGGACACGGTCTGCCGCCCGACGTTCGAACGGCCCGAGATAGTGTCGTCCGGTCTAGGTATCGTCATGTGCTAATGCCTGCGCCCCAAGACCGGTCTCAGTAGTTTCCGGAATCCAATGAACAAGCCGCACTTCTCCGTGATCATCCCAGTTCATAACGGTGGCTCCGACTTCGAGCGCTGTCTCGATGCGCTCGACCGATCTCGTTTTTCTGACCGGGAGCTGATCGTGGTTGACGATGGGTCGACCGATCGTTCGGCACAGCTGGCGCGGCTACGCGGGGCAGAAGTGATCTCTACCGATCACCCGCGTGGTCCTGGCGCGGCGAGGAATCTGGGTGCGGAAAGGGCATCGGGGGAGTTTCTGTTCTTTGTCGATGCCGACTGCGAGGTGCATCCGGACACCTTCGATCGTGCGGCCGCGGCGCTTGAGGCCGAGCCCGACCTCGACGCGCTGTTCGGATGCTACGACGACGCCCCTGCGGCGCAAAACTTTATCGCCCAGTTTAAGAACCTGTTCCACTCCTATACCCATCAGCATGGGGGTGAAGACGCGACGACGTTCTGGGCCGGTTGCGGGGTCGTTCGGCGAACGGTGTTCGCAGGGATCGGTGGCTTCGATGAGGAACAATTCCCGCGGCCAAGCATAGAAGATATCGAGCTGGGATACAGACTGCGAGATGGCGGCTTCACGATTCGGTTGTGCAAGGAGGTCAGGGTCAAGCATCTGAAAGCGTGGACCTTCGAGCAGCTCATGCGATCAGACATCTTCGATCGTGGCGCGCCGTGGACCCGATTGATGCTCGATCGCGGCCGGATCGATGACACACTGAACCTTCGTTGGTCACAGCGGGTGAGCGCGGCGTTGGCGTGGCTCTTGGCGGCCGGCTTGCTGGGCGCTGTATGGAGATTGGGATCGCTGTGGTTGTCGGGGTTATCGGCGTTTGGATTGCTGGTTCTCAATCGGGATCTGTACGCGTATTTCGCTCGCCAGCGCGGGGTCATGTTCGCGATGAAAGCGATACCGTTACACTGGTTCTACTACCTATATGCTTGCTTGGCCTTTACGGTTGGGGCGGGGGGATACGCCCTTTCACGTGGGCGGGCACGTCGCTCCCGAGCGGAGACAAGATGACGAGATCGGTGTTGCGCCACGGGTTCCTGTTCGGTCTGATCGTACCGTTAGTGCTACTCGGGGGTTGGATCGATCCAGTCCAGGCCCAATCCGCAACTTGCACTGTGGCTTTCGTGCTCGACGGTGATACGCTCAACTGTCGGAACGGGGAGCGCATCCGCTTGTTGCTCGTGGACTCACCCGAGCGCGGCCCGTTTGGCAGGCTGGCCAGAAACGCCCTCGCGGCCCTGTTGCCGAGCGGCTCCGAGATCCGGTTGGAGTTGGATGAGCAACCGCGAGACCGGAGGGAGCGGCTGCTGGCGTACGTCTTCCTCGCCGATGGCCGTATGGTCAACGAGATGCTCGTTCGTCAGGGGTACGCGTTTCTCAAGCCGAGCGTTGTGAACCGACGCTACGGCGCCCGACTGCGCGCGGCCGAATCGATCGCCCGCGAGCAACGTCTCGGGGTCTGGACCCGCTAGGCTCCAAAGCACCGCAGCCAAAACCGCCTCGTTTGGCGCCCCCCCCAGCCTGACGTATCTTGCCACCAATGTCTGCCGAAATGGCACATCGCAGGGGGGCGGCGGTCCTCGTGGTCAGCGATCGGGTGGCAGCCGGAGTCCAGGACGATGCCAGCGGACCAGCGCTCATTGGACGGCTCGAAGAGGCCGGCTGGGGGATCGAAGCGTGCGAGGTCAGCGCAGATGACATCGACGCGATCGCCGAGACACTGGCTCGGCTGGCTGACGACGATCGGATTCAGCTGCTACTGACCTCGGGCGGAACTGGTTTGGCGCTGCGCGACGTCACCCCTGACGCCACCCGTCGAATCGCCGATCGTGAGGTCCCCGGCATCGCGGAAGCGCTGCGCGCGAGATCGCTCGAACAGACGCCTCACGCGATGCTGTCGCGGGCTACGAGCGCCATTCGCGGCCAAACCTTGATCGTCAACCTTCCTGGAAGTCCGCGCGGCGCCTGCGCCACCTTTGAGACTCTGGCGCCGGTTCTCGATCATGCCATAGCGCTCTTGAAGCAACTGCCCGTCGGTCAGGCGGAACACAGGGCTGCTGATCGGTCATGAGCGCAGGCACCGCGATTCCGGGCCTCGTCTTGGTCAGCCGTTACGACCCCGAGTATGCGATTCGAGCCGAACACACGCTCGCGATGGCTGGATTTGACGTCGAGGTCGTGGATTCGATCAAGAAGATCCGAGAGCGAGTGTTTAGCGGTAGTCGGGTGACGCTTATCGTGCTTACCGGTGGGATCTCCGAGCGTACTACCCGCGAGTTTCTGCGGCATGTCGACGACGCCGCTCGGCCGGTCGGTGTGCTCGCGCTCGCGAACGACGCCGAGTTTGAGCGCATGGAGCGGCGTCTTGAGCAGGGTATCGACGAGGTCCTCAAGAAGCCGTTTGATGGGGACGAGCTGACGCTCGTCGCGCGACGTCTTATGGCCCGCGAGGAGCTGGTTGGAAAGACGCATATCATCGGGCGCTCGGAAGCGATCAAGCTGGTTCTCGAACGGGTCGCCCAATACGCCCCGGTCCATTCAACGGTGTTGATCGAGGGGGAGAGTGGCACCGGGAAGGAGCTGGTCGCAAGGGCGATTCACGATCTGTCGTCTCGCGGCGGCAAGCCGTTCATCGCCGTCAACTGCGCCGCATTGACCGAGAGCCTTCTCGAATCTGAGCTGTTCGGGCACGAGAAGGGGGCCTTCACGGGTGCCACCAGCCTTCGGAAGGGTCACTTCGAGATAGCCGACCGGGGGACACTCTTGCTGGACGAGGTCGGAGAGATGCGGCTGTCGACCCAGGTGAAGCTGCTTCGCGTGCTCGAAGAGCGTGAGTTCATGCGGGTCGGTGGATCCACACCCATCCGGGTGGATGTGCGGGTTCTCGCTTCGACCAACCGCGATCTCGAGTCGGCGGTTGAGGCGGGCGAATTCCGACGCGACCTGTACTATCGACTGAATGTCTTAAACGTGCGAATGCCCCCGCTGCGTGAGCGACGTGAGGATATCCCGCTTCTCATCCATCATTTCGTACAGGAGTTCTGCAGCCAAAACGACCGCCAGTTCGTGGGCATCACCGACGAAGCGATGTCAGTCCTCAAGAACTATGACTGGCCCGGCAACGTTCGTGAACTGCGGAACTTGGTTGAGAGCATGCTAGTGCTAACACCAGGATCGAAGATCCGCGCCCGTGACATTCCGGAGGAGATATACGCTCGGGCGAACCCCGAGCGGTTGCTGCCGATGCCACTGGGCGGAGATGTCATCGACGGGGGCGCGTCCGGGGCACGGATCGAGGCCCTGTTGGGGTACCTTTATCGCGACCTGAAGGGTGAGCTGGATGCGCTACGGGGCGACTACCGGGAGATTCGTGAGCTCCTGGAAGGAAGCGATCGCGAGGTGTCGTGGGTCCGAGCAGTCGAGGTCGAAACCGATGGTGACGACATCGAGAACGGAATCCGAGCGGTGCCGATTGCGGAAGTCAGCGCCGCCGATGAGGCCCCCTCCGGCACCGTGGACCAGCTGCTCACGGTCGGCTCGAGCCTCGACGAAATCGAGCGATTGGCGATCGAACGGACCCTAGCGGCCGTTGACGGTAACCGCCGCCGAGCGGCCGAGATCCTCGGCATTGGGGAGCGAACTCTGTACCGTAAGCTCAAGAAATACGAGCTCTCGTAGCTCTGGCGATCAGTACGGCAGGGGGTCGCCGTGACGGTCGAGGAATTGACCGCTCTGATCGATGGAGAGGTCTTGGATCGTAGCGACCATGTCGTTCACCGAAGCCTCGGCCGTGAGCGGCGCGGCGGATCCGCCCATCCGAGTCTGCACCCACCCCGGATGTATCGCGATCGTCACGACGCCGTACGGCGTTAAGTCATGGGCTAACGTGCGACAGGCCATGTTGACCCCAGCCTTCGAGATGCGATAGGCGTACGACCCGCCGCTCCGGTTATCGGCGACCGAGCCCATGAGCGAACTCAGATGGACAATCCGCGGTGGTTTGCCGCGACCAGCACGAAGCAATGGAAGCAGCGCGCGACTCACCCGCAGCGACCCAAGCGTGTTCGTGTTGAAAACCCGCAGGACGACGTCGAGGTCGAGTGAACTCAAATCCTCCGTGTGGCCTCGCTCACCGGCGTTGTTCACGACGATCTCGACGCCGTTGACATGACCGTCGATCACTCGTACGGCGGCTTCCACGGAGGCGTCTTCACTGACGTCGCATTCGACGACGACTAGCTGTTCGTCGGACTGGTTGGCTAGATCGGCGAGACCCTCAGAAGCGCTTGGATTGCGAGCCAGGGCGATGACCTGATCGCCAGCGGCGACCCATTGACGGGCGAACTCAAGCCCCAGGCCTCGACCCGCCCCGGTAACCACGACCCGGGCTGATTGACTCACCCCTGTGATTCGACTTCCCGGCGTGCCTTAGCCCTTTGGACTCGTCTCACGAGCGAGAGCCACGCCGCGCCGGACGTCAGGTCGGCGTACTGAAACTCGAGGTTGGCGAAGAAGTCGATGCCGGGCTCGAACAGGTAGATCCCGTAGACCGTCTCGTACAGGCCGACCAGCCGGCGATCGAAGTTCGGGCTTACCGGCAGAACGTGGAGCGGGTAGAAGGTCGATCCCTCACTAAAGATGATCAGCCGGCTGGGATCGAAGGTGATCTCTTTCTCGAAACCGGTGAAGGCGACCAACAGCGGAGTCATCTCTTCGATATCGTCAGGAAACAAGTCGTGTGCCGCTGGAATCCGTTGCTTGAGATCGGCGAGGTGGGCATGGATGTCTTCGGCGGCTAGGGCGATCGCATCGTCATCGAGCGTCGTGACGTCAATCTGTAAGCCCTGGCTGGTCTGTAGGCCGACGAGTCGAACGCTCAAGTCCTCCCAGGAGAGCGTATTCGCGCTACGCGTGCCGCTCACGGAAGGCGGGCCGTCGTCGATTGCCGCCGCATCGGCCGGGGGTTGAGCGTCGTCGGTGGGTGGGATCTCTTGCTGCGCCGTGGCGCATGAGGCTAGCCCGAGAACAGCGGTCAGAGAGAGATATAGCTCGCGAGACATCAAGCCTCCGGAGTCAACAATCGAGATACCGCGTCGAGGACGTCGTCGCGCCCCTCGCCGGTTTGGGCTGAGAACCATACCACTTGGTCGTCACCCAGGCCAAGCTGGCTGCACGCCTCGGCAAGAAGCGGTCGTCTCTGCCCCCGAGCCACCTTGTCAGCTTTGGTAAGAACCACCAGCGTGGGCACACCACGTCCGGCAAGCCAAGCAATCATCTCGCGGTCCAACGGGGTCGGTGGCCGCCGACTGTCGATCAGCGAGACGACGCCCGCCAGGTGGGAGTTGTCGCTCAGATAGCTCTCGATCATCGGGCCCCACTGCTGACGAACCGCGATGGGCACCGCCGCATAGCCGTAACCCGGTAGGTCTACGAAGTAGCAATGATCGACGGCGTAGTAGTTGATCGTCTGAGTCTTACCAGGCCGCCGGCTCGTGCGGGCCAGGCGGCGCCGCTGGACGAGCACGTTCAACAGCGATGACTTCCCGACGTTCGATCGACCCACGAATGCGACCTCGGGTCGTGGCTCTGGGGGTCTCGTGTTTGGATCGACGGCCGTCAGCGCCAGCCGCGCGCCGCGAACGTCGATCAGCTACGCCTCGCGTGCCTGGGAAGCGGAATCGGCGGCACTGGGTTCGGCGGAGTGGCGCTTGAGCACGTAAATCGGTGGCTTCTTGTCGACGATCGTCTCGCGGGTGACGACGACTTCCTCGATGTCCGAGCGGGACGGGATCTCGAACATGATCTCGAGCATCGTTTCTTCGACCACCGCTCGTAAGCCACGAGCGCCGGTCTTGCGCTCCACAGACCGTTCGGCGATCGCCTGGATCGCCTCCGGTTGGAAGCTCAGTTCGACCTCCTCCATTTCAAACAGCCGTTGGTACTGCTTCAGCAGAGCATTGCGTGGCTTGAGCAGGATCTCCACCAACATCTCCACATCCAACGGATCGAGCGTCCCGATGACCGGAAGACGACCGACGAGCTCGGGGATCAAGCCGAAGTGAATCAGGTCTTCTGGCTCGACTTGGATCATAATGTCACGCGCCTGCTCGATGCTCGTGCCCGTCCGTCTCGAGCGCGAGAAACCGATCACGGTGGCGTCGGTGCGCCGCTGGATGATCTTGTCCAATCCGTCGAACGCCCCGCCGCACACGAACAAGATGTTGCGGGTGTCGACCTGGATGTACTCCTGCTGCGGGTGTTTGCGTCCGCCCTGTGGTGGCACCGAGGCGACCGTTCCCTCGAGGATCTTCAGCAGCGCCTGTTGCACGCCCTCGCCGGAGACATCACGAGTGATCGACGGGTTCTCGCTCTTGCGGGCGATCTTGTCGAGCTCGTCGATATAGATAATGCCTCGCTCGGCGTCGGCGACGTTGTAGTTGGCAGCTTGTAACAATCGGACGATGATGTTCTCCACGTCCTCACCGACGTACCCGGCCTCGGTCAGCGTCGTCGCGTCAGCGATCGTGAACGGCACCTGGAGAAAACGGGCCAGCGTCTGGGCGAGCAGCGTCTTACCGACACCTGTTGGACCGATCAGCAGAATGTTCGATTTCTCGATCTCGACTTCATCGTCGGACCGCGAGTTGATCCGCTTGTAGTGGTTGTATACCGCTACGGCGAGGCCTTTCTTGGCCTCTTCCTGGCCGATCACGTAGTCGTCGAGGAAGGCCTTGATCTCGACCGG
>DAOWHI010000122.1 GCA_030641505.1 Gemmatimonadota bacterium
CCACTTCCCACTTCTTCCACTGCCACCTTTGCATCGACAGGAACGGTGATCTGGTCTGACTCCAACTCCACGATCGCGTCACGTAACTCAGCCGCTCGTTCGTATTCCTCGTTGTCGACCGCTTGTCGGAGCTCGCGACGCATCGTCGCCAATCGGGCTTCTGGGCCAGCAGGTACTTGTACACCTTCGTCTTCGCAGATACCGACATGCTCATTGGAGCCATGAATCCGTCGCAGCAACGCGCTCATTTCTTGCTCAAACGTGGTGTAGCATCGAGAGCACCCGAGCCTACCGGTCTTGCGAAACTGTCGGAACGTACACCCACACCGGGGGCAAGCTGCATTGGTATTGGTGGCGCTGGTGAAGATCGGTGCACCCATCTCGGACAGGAAATCCGACAGCGGAGCTTGGGATCCCGGCGAAGGACTCTTGAGTCCGCGCTCCTCTGCGCACGATTGACACAGATGAAGGGTTTCGGTCTCGTCGTTCACGATCTGAGTGAAGTGAACGCTGGCCGGGTTCTCGTGGCAATCTTCACACAACATCACTTCAATCCTGGTCAAAGGGCTTCACTGCAGGTGCCTACAAGGTAATTACGCTGCCACACCGAGTAAAACGCACCGCCATGTGGCGATGTTCAAACCCCCGTTGGGTTCGACCACCCCTCGGGAGCCACGCCAGCGGTGACCGGGACCACGACACCGTCGTCCAAACGCAAGAGACGGTCCGTCCTGCCCGCCAGACGCTCGTCATGGGTCGCCACCACGAACGCCACTCGTTTCTCTCTCGCCAAGCTGAACATCAAATCGTGCAGGTGCTCGCTGTTGGCGCGGTCCAGATTACCCGATGGCTCGTCGGCAAGGATTACCATCGGCTCATGAACCAGCGCCCTCGCGAATGCGACTCGCTGCTGCTCCCCACCGGACAGCGCACTCGGTCGGTGGGACAACCGCTCACCCAAACCCACCTCCTCCAGAACCGCGCGGGCCTTGCGCTTCGCCGTATCGTCGTCGACACCCTGGATACGAAGCGGCAGGGTTACGTTTTCCAGTGCCGAGAACTCCATCAGCAAATGGTGAAACTGAAAAACGAAGCCCAGCAGCTTACTGCGAACGCTCGACAACTCGCTGTCAGACAACTGGCTCAGGCGCTGACCGGCCAGCACAACCCGACCGCGGGTCGGCCGATCGAGACCACCCAAAAGGTGCAGGAGAGTGCTCTTCCCCGCCCCCGAGGCGCCCACGATTCCCACCGTCTCGCCGGGTTCCACCTCCATATCGACGCCCCGCAGCACCACCAACGGACCACCACCACCCGGGTACTCCTTGTGCAGACGATGCGCCACCAGTAATGGGCTGTCGGCCCCAAACTGTCGATCACTCATACCGGATGGCATCCACTGGGGTCATGCGCGCGGCCTGCGAAGCTGGGTACCACGTCGCCGCCAGGCTGATCAACAAGCTGGCGGCTGCGATCCACAAAACCCCCCACGGCTCCACGTCTACCGGCAAGGTGTCAATGAAGTAAACGTCGCCGGGAAGTGAAATGAACCGATAGCGGGCAAGTAGAAGCGCGGCCACGAGCCCTGCCAGAGTGCCGAGACCCGTGCCGACGACGCCGATCAGGGCACCTTGGTAGACGAAAACTCTTCGAATCGATCGGCCCTCTAGCCCCATCGAGCGCAAGATCCCGATCTCTTTCGTCTTGTCCATCACGATCATCGTCAGCGTGCTGATGATGTTGAACGCGGCCACCAGCACGATGAGAATCAATATAATGAACATCGCCTTCTTCTCCAATCGCAGCGCCGCAAAAAGGGGCTGATTCAGCTCGATCCAAGTGGTCACATAAAACGGCCCCTCGAGCTCATCGACAACCATCTCGCCGATGTCCTTCGCCTCCCAAATATCAGACACCCTGGCCGCGACCCCGTAAGCGATATCCCCCGATTGGAGATACTGCTGCATCGATTCAAGGGAGGCATAAACGAACTTCGAATCGTACTCGAAGAGCCCGCTCTTGAAGGTGCCCGCGAGGATGAATTTCTGGAGCTTGGGCACCATCCCATGAAGCGGCGAGACAGCCGCCACTTCAGGCGTGGTCACAGTCAGCGTGTCGCCGGGGAATGCCCCCAACCGATCGGCCAGCAGATAACCGACAACGACCTTCGGGTAAGGCTCATTCGGAGACTGAAGCAAGTCATAGCGGCCTGACACGATCTGGTTCTTGGTGTCAGCAACTTGCGATTCGAGATCCGGATCTACGCCGCGGATCACCGCCCCTTCGTTGCGGCCCCGACCATGGCCAATGATCCCCTCGGTGTAGATGAACGGAGCGGCACCCACTATGCCTGGCGTGGCGGCGATTCTCTCCAGCGCGTCACGATACTCGGTCAGCGGCTCGGAGTTGTACTTCTGCACGATGAGGTGCGGGGTATTGGTGAGGATCTTGTCTCTCAAATCGCGCTGCAATCCACTCATCACGCTCATCACGATGACCAACGCGGCGACCCCAACGAACACTCCTCCGATCGCGATCAAACCGATCACAGAGATCACTCCCGATCGGCGTTTGGACGTCAGGTAACGGAGCGCGATTTGCCACTCGAGACTCACAAATCGACCCCGTCTTCTACAATCGGCTGATCCGTGTCTTCCCCTTCAGTCACTCTCCCATCCTCGGGCCGTAACGCTGGGAACAGGATGACGTCCCGGATGGAGGGTTGGTCCGTTAGGAACATCACCAGGCGATCGATGCCGATTCCCATACCTGCGGTTGGCGGCATCCCGTACTCAAGAGCTCTCAAGAAATCTTCGTCGACGACGTTCGGCGCCTCGAGGTCCCCAGTGGCGGCCAGGTCGGCTTGATCCTCGAACCGGCGCCGCTGATCGCGGGGGTCATTGAGCTCACTGAAAGCGTTTGCCCACTCGCGACCGAACAGGTACGCCTCGAATCGTTCCACCAAACGGGAATCGCGCGAATGGGCCTTCGCGAGGGGCGATGTCGCTCGCGGATGATCGATCACAAATACCGGCCCTTCAAGAGTCGGCTCAACGAGATGATCAAAGAGCGCCTCCAAGATCTTGCCCTCTCGCTCCTGTTCCGAGATCTCGACTTCGTGTCGCTTGGCCTCCGCTGCCAGGGCCGAGCGTGACAGGTCATCGATCGCTACACCGCGCTCCGCAAGCGCGTCCAGAAACCCAATGCGTGGCCACGGCGGTGTCGCGTCCACGGTCCGACCCTGGTAGGTAATCTCCGTGCCGCCGGTCAGCTCACCTACCAAGCCGACCAAAAGCTCCTCGGCCAATGCCATGAAGTCCTCGTAATCGGCATACGCCTGGTAGAACTCGAGCATCGTGAACTCCGGGCTATGAAACCGATCGATGCCCTCGTTGCGGAAGTCCTTGGCTACTTCGTAGACGCGCTCGAGGCCGCCGACGACACAACGCTTGAGATACAATTCATCGGCAATACGCAAATACAAGGGAATCCCCAGTGTTTGGTGATGCGTGACAAAGGGGCGAGCCGTCGCGCCGCCATACACGGGTTGTAGAACAGGCGTCTCGACCTCTAGGAAGCCGCGTCTCTCGAGCTCGTTTCTCAGACAGCGGATGATCCGGGACCGGCGCTCAAAGACCCGCCTGGCCTCTGGTCGGACCGCAAGATCGGCGTAGCGCTGTCGATAACGGAACTCGCGGTCGACCACGCGGTGATACGTACGGTCTCCGTCCTCTGACTCCACGAGCTTGCCAAACGGTAGAGGTCGCAGAGCCTTGGCGAGCAGCGCCGCCTCGCCTACCCGCACGGTGATCTCTCCCGTTCGTGTGCGAAACAAATGACCCGCAACTCCCACGAAATCTCCGATGTCCAAGTGATCGACTAGATCGTAAGAGTCACCAAGCTCGTCCTGACGCAGATATGCCTGTATGCGACCCGACCGGTCGGCCAGATGAGAGAACGTCGTCTTCCCATGCCGGCGAATGGCGACAACCCGACCCGCGATTCGGCACTCGATATCCGGCCCGTCATCCTGGAAAGCTTCAAGTAGATCCGCAGCCAGGTCGGTCACCCCCCAAGACGAGGGATACGGATCGATTCCAATACGCTCGAGCTCAACGAGCTTTGACAGTCGGACCGATATCGGATCAGTCTCTGGGTCAGGCATCAGTTCCCGGTGTTGCGGTTTGCTTCAGGTAAGCCTCCATGAACCCGATGAGATGTTGTCCCTCAAGCACCCCTTCGACATCGGATGTCTCGAACCCGGTGCGATGGTCCTTTACCATCGTGTAGGGGTGGAGCACGTACGACCTGATCTGGCTGCCAAACGCGATTTCCTTCTTCTCCGCTTCAAGCTCCTCACGTGACTTCTCGCGCTCAGCTTTGAGGTACTGATGGAGCCGCGACGTCAATAGTCGCATCGCCGTCTCGCGATTCCGGTGCTGACTGCGCTCGGCTTGACTCTGAACGACGATCCCTGTTGGAAGATGGGTAATCCGCACTGCGCTATCTGTCTTGTTAACGTGCTGTCCTCCAGCACCGCTGGCACGGTAGGTGTCGACCTTCAAGTCCTTGTCTTTAATCTCCACGCTTATCTCGTCTGACACATCCGGGTACACAAACACCGAGGCAAAGGAGGTGTGCCGCCGAGCGGCGGAATCAAAGGGACTTATCCGCACGAGTCGGTGGACGCCTTTCTCAGCTTTGAGGTAACCATAGGCATGCTCGCCCGTAATCGCGATCGTGACTCGGTCGATTCCCGCCTCTTCACCTTCCTGAATATCGATGATCTGGTAGTCGTAGCCGTTGTTCTCGAGCCATCGCGTGTACATGCGCATGAGGATCGAGGCCCAGTCTTGGCTCTCGGTGCCGCCGGCTCCAGGGTGAATGGTGAGAATCGCGTCGCGGAGATCGTCCGGGTCGCTCAGCATTCCCCTCAGTTCCAGACGGCTCAGCCGATCGGCGACGGCCCCCTCGAGCGCACCAAACTCCTCCCACAGACTGGGGTCTTCCTCGCCTTCTAGCAGTGACAGCATCTCGCCCGCTTCATCGATCTCGACGCGAAGCGCATCGTACTCTCCAACCCAGGACTGGTTCTGTTTGATCTCGGCTAGTGTCGCCCGCGCGCGCTCGTTATCTACCCAAAAATCGGGCGCCGCGGACTCAGTCTCGAGCGCGGCTACACGCTCTCGCTTGGAAGGCAGGTCAAAGATAGCTCCCGAGGAGCTCGAGCCGCTCCTCTAGTTGCGACAATCGGCGGCGGTGGTCTCGTGCGTCACTCATTGGGCCTCGCAAGATAGCGCATCATGCTTCCTCTCGCTCAATCATCATGCTGCTGGTAGCCTTGGTCTGTTGATCGGCCAAGTCACCCCGCCGATCGACCACATACAGTGACCCCTTAAACGATTTGGCATAGTGCTTCATCTCGGTCGCCAGCTCGCTCACTTTCGCGGGGTGAGTAAACTGGCGGCGAACGTTAGTGACACAGCCGATTGACAACGTCATCAGTGGTATTTCGCGAACCCTACCCTGCCGATCCTCGGCGATATAGAAGCCACGCTCTCGGTCTTCGTCAGGGTACTGCAGGGACATCAGTGTATCGAACGTCTCGATGACCGCGTTTGAAACTCGAGCCAGGTCTTCGAACGGTACCGTGTAGATGAAGTCGTCCCCACCAATGTGACCCACAAACCCACTCGATGAAAGCCTTCGCACCGTGTCTCGGAGGATTAAGGAGAGAATCCAGATTACCGTGTCACCGCGCGGGTACGAGTAGACGTCGTTAAACTCCTTGAACGAATCGATATCAGCGTAGCACACAGCGAACCGCTCACCGCCAGCAATCCTGCGCTCAATCTCATGCTGAATGATCTTCGTACCGGGCAACATCGTCGACGGGTGAACCGCGACGTCCCGAGCCACTCGTTTGAGTACCATCCTCAGCCGCAGCCGCTGCTCACGACCAGAGTGCGTACCGCTCAGGAACTCATCAGCACCGCTCTCGAAGCTGTTTGCGATCTGTTCCACCTGATGCTCGCGCGACATGAACACGATGGGCACGACCGAGTTGAACGAATCCGCCTTGAGCCGCCGGCACAGCTCCGAGGCGATCACGAAGTCGTCATCGGCATCCAGCACGACGAGATCCACGATTCCCCGATCGAGTGCCTGCCGAACTTCCGCGGTGGTCTCCAGAGGAGTGATGTGGCCGCCTTGCTCCTCGACAAACCGCTCTAACGACTCCGGGATACGCGACGCGTGGGACAGGTAGAGCACGTTGAGGCTCATAGGTTCTTCAAGCTGTGGGGTTGCTGGGGAGGGCGCAACCACAATGCCATTCCCCTGGCTGGAGATTCAGCTTCCGATCCGGATCCCTGCCAGCAGGGTACGGGGTAGACCCGGGCGGGCACCAGCGGGCCGCCGGGCGACTACATACTCTGCCGCGGTCAAGTTCTGAACCCCGGCGAACAACTTCGCCCGTGGCGACAGGGCATACTCACCGCTCAGGTTCCAGACGGTGTAGTCATCGGTCTCTTGCTCGGGAGGGACCGCGTCTTGCCCCGCTCGCGTGCGAGTGCCGCTAACGCGGTCGGCCGTCAGCTCGATCGCCCACAGTGGGTGAGCCACGCCGATGGCGGCATGCAGTTGATGACGGGGCACGTAGGGCAGCTCATCGCCTTTTTCGACCGTACCCCAGGGTGGGAATGCGCTTTCGAAGCTGGTCCCAAACTCGGTCGAGGTATAGGTGTAGGCCAACCGAACCGGAGCCGTGAGTCGACCATCGAGCCCGAGCGAAGGCTCACCGTCAAGCGCCAACTCGATGCCCGACACGCGCGCTGACCCGCCATTGAACAGCTCCCCATCACCGGTGTCGTCGCCCACCGCCAGTGTCGCCCGGCCAAGGATGTTCTCGTAGTCGTTGTAAAACGCTGTCGCTTGGGCTTCTACGCTTGAACCGGCGAACCGCACTCCGAGCTCATAGTTGAGGCTCTTCTCAGCCTCCGTCTCGTCGTCCGCACCCGGCCCTGGTGGACCGAATCCGCGGTGCACACCACCGAAGAGATCGATACCCTGACCGACCTCGTAACCGACGCCGAGACCGGGAATCCACGCGTTGACGTTCGTCTTCCTAACCCTATTCGGCACGACCCGTCCCGGATCATCGGATCCGTAATCAGTGCGCGTGAAGTCTATGGATTCGTAGCGCGCACCAGGCGTCAAGCTCCACCGACCGACCTCGATTCGGTCCTGTACGAACAGCGCCCGCGCGATGGCTTCGCTAACCCTATTGGACTGGCTTCCCGGTGCTCCAACGCTCGTCCGAATGATCTCACGTGACAACATCTGGAAGCCATCGTCGTGCTGGAAGCGATCTTCCTCGTCCCGATGGTATCGGACTCCAAACTCGATCTCGTGTTGGCTGACACCAGCCGAAGCCGCCAACCCGATCGCCGCGGGTGCCGGTCCAGTTGGA
>DAOWHI010000265.1 GCA_030641505.1 Gemmatimonadota bacterium
CAGTTGGGTGTTCGTTCTCGACCGCGTCGCTGATGGCGTGACGCGACTCACGATTCGCTTCAGTGGCGCTGGGGGTGCGACGCCCTGGGCGATGCTGTGTGAGGCGGTAATGGTTGTCTGTGATCGTTTTCACGTGCGGCAGATGTTGAACGGCATCAAACGTCGGGCAGAAGGACACCCACAATGACGACCAAACGGACCGGTAGCCGCCGGTTCCCGGTTCCGGAAGATTTTTCGTTTCGCTCGACGGTTTGGTCCAGCGGTTGGTCTGTATTGGCGCCGTTTTCGGGTGACTACGAGCGTCGCGAGCTTGAGTGCCGGTATCGGTTGCCTGGCGGGCACGTGACGCAGGTGCTGCTGCGCCAGCCGGGTGGACGTGGCAAGCCGCTCGTCGCACGGGTCACCGGCGGACGTGGTGCGCGAGCGGGTTTGAGCGCACCCGAATGGACGGCGGTGCGATCCGCGGTGGGACACTTCCTGCGGATCGATGACGACCTCGAGCCGTTCTACGCCCGGTGTCGGGAAGCCGGCGAACCGTACGTGCACGCAGAGCGGACCGGTTTCGGGCGACTGATGCGGTCACCGACGTTGTTCGAGGACATCGTCAAGATTCTGGCTACGACCAATACGACATGGGCCGGGACGAAATCGATGGTCGCCAACCTGGTTCGTTTAGCGGGTGACGGCGGGGCGTTCCCGGCACCGGATCGGGTCGCGGCGATCGGCGCCAAGCGGTTGCGTGAAGATGGTCGGTGGGGATACCGGGCCGAGTCTCTGGCTGCGATTTCCCGAGGCGCTGCGAGCGGTTGAGTCGCTCCGGGGTGCTGGTGAGCATGGGACGGATCGACGGCGGACCTTGAGGCCGAGATCCTCGAACTGCCGGGCATCGGGCCGTACGCCGCGGCCCACGTCTTGGCCGTGCTCGGCCGGTACGATAGAATCGGGCTCGATACGGTGTTTCGAGGGTTTGTAAAGGAGAAATACTTCCCAAAGGCGCGCAAGCCGCTGACCGACAAACGGATGTTGAAGATCTATGACAAATGGGGTGAGTGGCGCGCGCTAGCGTACTGGTTCGATCTATGGTATTCCCCGGAGAGATAGAGACCGACCCCGACGAGGGGCCGTTTCTCAAAGCTGCGCTCAACGGGTCGCGAGATCCGCACGAGCACTCGCGGTTGCCGGTCACCGCAGAAGAGCTCGCACGCGAAAGCCGCCGAGTGGTGGGCGCTGGTGCCGACGCGATACACCTGCACGTTCGAAACGCTGGCCGCATTGAGAGCCTTGCACCTAAGGATGTCGACGCGACGCTCGAAGCCGTTCGTCACGCCTGCCCCGACACGCCGATCGGGATCAGTACTGCCGCATGGATCGTTCCCGATGCAGATAAACGGTTGCGCATGGTGCAACGGTGGCGGGAGAAACCCAACTTCGCGTCGGTCAACTTCAACGAGCGGGGCGCCGTCGATCTGATGAAGGCGCTGCTCGATCTCGGCGTCGGCGTCGAGGTTGGCCTCAACGATCGGCAGGCTGCCGAGACATTTCTCGCTAGTGGGTTGGCCGACAAGTGCGTTCGAGTGGTGTTGCAGCCGCGCGAGCGGGACAGCGCGCTGGCGCTCGAAAGGGTGAGCGAGATCGAACACGAGCTCGACGCCGAGGGAGTCGGGGCGCCGCGCTTGCTGCATGGTTTTGGCCCGACGACGTGGCCGTTGATAGATATCGCGATCGTTCGCCGTTACGAAACCCGCATCGGACTTGAAGACACATTGACCCTTCCGGACAGCTCGCTGGCGCGTGACAACGCGAACCTCGTTCGCGTCGCGCGTGGTCGGAAGCGACTGTTGCGGGGGGTCAGAGGACCGGGAGAATGAGATGACACTACCAAAACCACCGTCGACCTACACCGAGTTCGTCAAACGATATCCCGAGCTGGCCCAGGCTTGGGACCTGATCGGCGAGGGCGGCAAAAAGGGTCCGTTGGATGCCGACACGATCCGGTTGGTGAAGCTTGGCATTGCGATCGGGGCGATGCGCGAGGGCGCCGTCCACTCGAGCGTCCGAAAGGCGATCGCTCAGGGGATCGATGTCGAAGCGCTTGAACAGATCGTGTCGCTGGCCGCCGGCACGCTCGGGTTGCCCAGCACGGTGGCAGCGTGGACGTGGGTCAAGGACGAGCTGCCGAAAGACAGCTAGCGCGGTCATGACACTCGGTCGAGCAATGTTGTCGCTGGTGGCGATCTTGCTCGGGTTGTCGTGTGGCAGCTCGAGTAGCCCGACCGCGCCGCCGGCCGGCCTCGAGGACCACACGGTTCGGCGAGGGGGCGCGTTTCACCGCCCGGGACTCACCGCTCCCGCCGAGAATTGCGTACAGTGTCACGGGGCCGATTTGCGGGGCGGCGACAACGGTGAGCCGTCATGCTTTTCGTGCCATGGGAACATCTGGGATTGATCGCCTAGCTGCCCAGTCGCTCGAGTTGCTCCAGTCGCTTCTCTATCTCCATCAGCTTGTACAGGATCATGATGTGGGTCTTCTTGGCATCGATGCCCACCGGGCTCGCGTCGCTCGTGATCTCGGCTTCGATGCGTTCGTACGCTTCTGTTGGGATCTCCATCGGGGGTCCTCCGGCGTGAAGGTTTAAGGGAAGGTGTCCCTCAGCCGCCTGGGTACCCCAGCTCGGCTGACCGCACGATCGTCATCTTC
>DAOWHI010000129.1 GCA_030641505.1 Gemmatimonadota bacterium
CTCGAGTACTTCACGTGCATACCGATGTGGTTTCTTGCAAGCCAGGCAGATTCTGCGCACAAGTCTCTGGGCGACAATACACCGCAACGCAGTGGCCACCAGGAACGGTTGCATGCCCATGTCAACCAAACGGTTGACGGTCGAAGGTGCATCGTTCGTATGGATCGTCGACAGCACGAGGTGGCCAGTGAGCGCGGCCTTGATGGCGATCGACGCCGTCTCGAGGTCCCGGATCTCACCGACCATGATGATGTTCGGGTCCTGGCGCAGAAACGCCCGCAGGGCCTGCGCGAAATCGAGACCGATCTCTTCCCGAATCTGGACCTGGTTGATTCCCTTGAGGTTGTACTCGACCGGGTCCTCCGCGGTCATGATGTTGACTCGTGGTTGGTTGAGGCGCGTGAGGGCCGAGTACAGAGTGGTCGTCTTTCCTGAGCCCGTCGGACCGGTAACCAAAATGATACCAAATGGAGCCTCGATCGAATCGAGGAAATCGTGGAGAGCCTCTTCTGGAAACCCGAGCCGTTCGAGATCGAGCGTCAGGTTCCCCTTGTCGAGGATCCGCATGACGATCTTCTCGCCAAACAGTGTCGGCAAAGTGGACACGCGGAAGTCGATGACCCGTTTGCTCATCCTCAGCTTGATTCGACCATCCTGAGGGACGCGCCGTTCGGCGATGTTTAGGTCGGCGAGGATCTTGATGCGGGATATCAACGCGGCCTTCATGCGAGGCGGCGGGGAGATCATTTGACGCAAGACTCCGTCGATTCGGTAGCGAATCCGAAGCTCATCCTCGTACGGTTCGACGTGTATGTCCGACGCGCCCCGCTGAACCGCATCCGCAAGTAACGAGTTGATGAACTTGACAACCGGCGCAGCTTCAACTTGCGCCGCGAGCGTACCGAGGTCTTCGTCCTCCGACGTCTCCTCGATGACCTCGAGCTCGAACTCACCGAGATCTTCGAGCAGCCGACGGTAAGAGCCCTCGCCTTCCTCGTCGTAGTGGGTGTCGATCGCTTCCAGAATCGAGTACTCATCGGCGACCATCGCCTCAATGTCGTACCCGGTGAGGAACTTGAGATCATCGATCGCCATCCAATTCCTAGGGTCAGTCATGGCGAGCACGATCGTGCTGCCGTCTCGACTCACTGGGAAGACCTCGTATTTCCGAGCGATCTCCGACGGGATCGACTTAAGCGCTGATGGGTCGACCTCGACTTCAGCGAGGTCGATGCCGCCGATACCGAACTGGCGTTCGAGGAGCACGGTTATCGTCTGGGGCTCGACAAATCCGAGCTCGATCAGATTGTAGCCGATTCGGTGACCGCTCGTTTGTTGCCTGGCGTGGGCCTTGGAGATCTGTTCCGCGGTGACGAACCCCCCCCGAAGCAACATCCCGGGGATGGTCTCGCCATTTTGCGGAGGAGCTTCCACGTCTGGCGGTCTCTCCGCTCCAGCGACCCCCGAGTCGAGGTCGGACGTCTTGTTGGCTCGAGCTGAGGAGCCCATCATCGTTTCCCTTCGGGGTCAGAGGCCCTCGCTCGAGGCGAGACGGCCAACCGGGTGGCGCGTTGCAGGATGCCCAGCTTCGCTGGCCCAATCCCTTGGATAGCAAGTACTTCGCCCCAGTTGCGAAAGCCTCGCTGCCGTATCCGTTCGCGTACTATTGACTTAGCAAGTTTCGGACCGATCCCGGGCAACTCCTCCAGAAATGCCGCGTCGACCCGATTCAGGTCGGGCTGGCGTTGGACACCGCTGGCCCCCTGCCGGAGCTCTTCCGACGGCCACTCCAAGTAGGGCCGCAACCGATCCAGCGTCTTGGGCCCGATACCTGGCACCGCGAGCAAATCGTCTGCAGTACCAAAAGCACCGTGGCGGGCCCGGTGCTCCAGAATCGCGCCAGCAGTCTTGGGGCCGATGCCGGGCAACCGGTCCCAAGCCACCCGATCGGCGACGTTCGGGTCGATCGGCTCCGGCGGTGCACCCGCCAGCTCGCGATCGGCTCGGAGCTTTAGAGCCGCGGCGTAAAGTCGCGTCAGCCAATCGTCGGGTCCCGAACGGGCGGCGACTGCTTCGATGGATGGCAGCGGCGGATCGAGCCGCCGATCGACAAAGTCTGCCAAACTCGAAGGCCAGGAGGCCCGCTCGGCCACGACACCGAAGCCCCATGCCAACGTGAGGAGAATCAACGCCCGCCGCTCGGCAGGGGTCAAACGGTGTCGAAGTCGCATCTCTGTCCAGGTGTCACGTAGTCGACGATCCGTTGTCGTTGGCGATCTTGCCGTATCAAGTTCCGCGCCAAGCGACGTGTGGTCGTGCTCGGGACAGGAGGTGAGCCTTGGCTACATTGTCGGCGATGAAGAGAGATGTGGTTCCGCGCGCCCAGTTCAACGGCGATCGATCCTGGAAGAGTTTCTGGGAATCGGCGAGCAGCTGCCGGCTGAACCGTGTCGAGGCTGCACATTTCATCGAGACTCTGGAGCAGCACGTCGGTCTTCAACTCAGCTGGCGGGTGCTCGATTTCGGCTGTGGTTTCGGATTCACAACCGGGTTGATCGCCGCGAGAGTGGCGTCGGTTTCGGCCTGGGATGCAGCCGCCAACATGCGCACGCAAGCACGCGACCATCTCGCTGCGCACGGCAACGTGGAGCTCCTCGATCTCGGGACCGCGATCGCGCTACCGGACGACGCCGACTTCGATCTGATCGTCGTCAACAGCGTGGTCCAGTACATGTCCGCGGACGAGTTCGTGGGCTGGCTTGCAGCGTGGCGCGACGGGCTAGCCGTAAGGGGCAGGCTCGTGCTATCAGACCTGATCCCGCGCGAGTATGACGTCCGTCGAGATATTCCGGCGGTGCTACTGTTTAGCCTGCGTCGTAGAACACTGCTCCGAGCCTTGGTTGAGGGTGTGAAGGAGTGGCGCCGGTATCGACGGGTACACCGCTCGGTTCCGCTACTGACGATCGCCCCCGAAGAACTCGCCCAACAGGCGGGAGAACTCGGACTCGATGCCGAGATTCTGCCGGCGAACCTGAGCTCCCATCCAGCCCGGCTGAGCGTCGTGTTGACGCGCCGTTAGCGCCGATCGTGTCTTCCCAGCTAGACCGACCGAGACCCAAGATCGTCATTGTCGGAGCCGGGTTCGGGGGTCTTCAGTGTGCTCGCCGGCTAGCCAACAAACCAGTTGACGTAGTTCTAATCGACCGAAACAACTACCACCTTTTCACTCCGCTGCTGTATCAGGTTGCAAGCTCGCTTCTGAACCCGAGCGAGATCGCGATCCCCGTTCGCTCTGTTGTTAACCAAGCACCAAACGTGCGCTTCCGACTGGCAACGGTGAACGGTGTCGATTTCAGCTCTCAGCATGTACAGATCATCGACGGGGCCGACATCCACTACGATTACGTGGTTCTCGCGCTTGGTTGCGCCACCAACTACTTCGACCTCGATCCCGAGAGACATGGCCTATCGGGCGTCAAGGATCTGCCCGAGGCGTTAGCGCTTCGCAACCAGGTGCTCGAACGATTCGAGGTTGCGCTGACCGAGCAGGACGACGAACAACAGCGCCAGCACATGAGCTTTGTCATCGTTGGGGGAGGGCCGACGGGAGTGGAGTATGCCGGTGCGCTGGCGGAGCTCTTCCGCCGCGTGCTGGTTCACGACTTTCCTGACCTCGATCTGACCAGGGCGCGGGTAGTTCTGATTGAAGGACGGGACCGGTTGCTGATCGATTTCCCATCCCCACTCGGCGATTATGCCCGCAGCCGGCTCGAGCGGCTTGGTGTAGAGGTACGTCTCAAGACGCTGGTAAAAGGCTACGAGAACCGACTCGTAAGCCTCGACAACGGTGAAACGCTTCCTGCTGACACCTTGATCTGGGCGGCCGGTGTCAAGCCCACACGTCTATCGCAGGAATTGACGCTGCCACGCGCTGTGGCTGGCCGCATAGAGGTCGACGCATACCTGCGAGTTGCTGGTCAGGAGCGTGTCTACGCGATCGGCGACATGGCGGCGATGCAAGATGCCAGCGGGGTGCTTCCAATGATGGCACCGCCTGCCATGCAAGCTGGCCGTCACGTGGCAGACAACATCCTGAGCGACATTCGTGACCAGCCTATGCAGCCGTTTCGATATCGTGACAAGGGGATCATGGCGACGATCGGGCGCAACGCCGGCGTCGCCCGCATCGGACGTTTGAAGTTCAGGGGGTTTCCCGGATGGGTCGCGTGGCTGCTAGTCCACCTGTACTTCCTGATCGGTTTTCGAAACCGGTTGGCGGTGTTGTTTCAATGGGGATGGAACTACTTCTACTACGATCGTCCAATCCGGATCATCACCCGGACTGAGAAGTAGTTTCGCTATTGACCGCCTTGGCGCCGGATCGTGGTCAGCACGACGTCACCAACAATTTCGAGCGTGCCCGATGATACTTTGTCGATCGTGTCCTTGGGAGTATGCCAGAACGGATAATCGAAGTCGATGATGTTGATCGTGCGGATTCCGGCCTCGTTGAGTGGCACGTGATCATCGGTGATCGGCTGTCCGGGGCTCGCGGTAAAGACCGCCCCGTATCCAAGCTCCTGCGCGAGATCCCACACCCGAGCTACGACCTCGGGCGCAAACTGCCGGCTAAACCCCTCTTGTGGGAACCTCGGCTCCTGGTCGCCGACCAGATCGAGCAGAATCCCATAAAGGGGCCTATAAGTGGCCCCGCGCACCTCGGCGAAATGTCTGGCCCCGAGGAACATATCAGGCGTGAAGGTGGCCAGCGTGACGGGATCGTGACCCCAATCCTCTCCGTCCGTCAGCAACAGGTCGACGCCCACCTCGGGTGGTCTCTCGGCCAGCGCATCGGCGATCGCGAGTACGATCGCTACCCCCGACGCACCATCGTTAGCGCCTGGTATCGGGTTATCGCGGTCGGCGACATTGGCCGCCTTCTCGCCGACCGGGCGCGTATCCCAATGGGCAACCACCAACACGCGTGACGCTGCCTCGGGCTTGAAGCTGGCCCAGACGTTCGTTAGCGACAACGTCTCGCCCTCCTGCGTCACATGCGTGAACGGCATCTGTTCCGTAACCTCGGCGCGTGTTTCCAGAAACGCCGTCATCCAAGCCAGTGCTTCGGCGTGGGCTGCCGTGCCCGGTACGCGCGGTCCGAAGGCTACCTGGCGCTGTACGAGTGTGTCCGCGAGCTGGCCGTCGAACTCCATCATGCCCGTCGATGGTGTCGGCCCTCCGTCGCAGCTGCCCACCATCAGCACGGCCGCGACCACAATGAAGTTCGCAGTCTTCAAACCATCCACCTAGAAAAGGAAGTCGAGGAATGCTTCCATCCCTACCGTAGTGTTCCGAATATCTCGCTTCCGATCGTCTCGCGACAGGTAGCTCACCGCGAACCCCGATACGACGCGCCCGAACTCATAGGCCACTGAAGGGCGAACCTCGGTGGTCAGCGTTTCGACGTTCAAAACTGAATCCTCCTCGCCGGTAAGCACGGTCGAGTCCTCTCGAAAGCGCCGATTGAACGAGACCGACGTCAGCAATGGCTGTCTCAGCTTCGCCTTCCACAGCGTCGGAAATGGAATGTACAACGTGGTACCGGGGCGGATGTTGTAGTTGACGTTGACGGCGAAATCAGTAGCCAACTCCTCCCGCCGGTTGTCCACCGCCCCGCCCCTGACTGCTGCAGTGATCGTCTCGCTGTGCGAAGCCCGGAAATCGGTTGACATCCCGTTCCTCCATGTCAGCCTGACCGAAACCACTGGATCCCACAATCGACGATCGACGTCGCCCAGCAACTGGTCATTGGAGACATCGCTACTGGTGCGGCGCTCAAATCCGGAGGAGACCGTAGCGCCTGCGATCGCCTTTCGCACCAAACCGGGCAACCAAACGTTCGTCCAATTGACATTGATATCGGGCCAGGTGCGGACCGATTTCTCGTTCACGCCCTGTAGATATCGCCGGACGTTATCGGTCTCTCGATAA
>DAOWHI010000035.1 GCA_030641505.1 Gemmatimonadota bacterium
CACCCGCTCACCGCGTTCGACGCGAGCCAGGATCTCGGGCAGTTGTCGATACGAGTCGGGGCCAACGACGAAATCGACATGTGCGGCCCTATCAAGCAGCTCGCGACCCAGCTCCTTGGCCACGCAACCGGCAACCCCAAGTCGCACCTCGGGCCGGCTTCGCTTGTAACGGTTGAGCTGGCCGATGCGACCTATCACGCGCTGCTCGGCGTGCTCTCGGATCGCGCAGGTGTTCACGATCAGGACGTCGGCCTGATCGGGGTCCGTCACTCGACGGTGGCCATCGCGCTTGAGAACACCACCCATGAGTTCGGTGTCGGCCACGTTCATCTGGCACCCGTACGTTTCGATATAGTAGTTGATCTGCGTGGCCGCCCGGCTAGTTGTCGGTGGCATCGATCTCAGTCGGATAACCGGCCGCTTTCCATCCCTGAAGACCGGCCCGCATGTCGTATACCTCCGAGAAGCCGAGGCTCCCTAACGATTCGTAGGCGTACTGTGAAATCGGGCAGTCGGTGTCAGAGCAGTAGACGACGATCCTCGCAGCGCGCGGTGGCAGCTTAGCCCCAGGCCGGATATCGACGTACGGGATGTTGACCGCCCCCGGGAGGTGCTCCTGTCCAAACTGCACCGCATCACGGGCGTCGATGAGAACGAACGGTGCGTCCTCCTCTTGCCATCCGCGGACTGTTTCGGGGGTGACAATGAGGATCCCGGCTTCGACATCGGGGGCTGGGACCGACGCGGGCAGTGTCTCGACGAGGTTCTCGGAGTTGCGATCTCCGGTTTCGTCGGCGCCACAAGCAAACGCCAAGACAAGCGCAGCGACCGCTACGTGGCGACTCACACCGGTACTCCTGTCTCCGCTCGGACGATGTCGGCTGCAGCGACCATGTTCTCCAGCGCCGGAACCACTTCGTCGTATTTCCGAGTCTTCAACCCACAATCGGGGTTTACCCACAGCCGATCGATCGGCAGAACCCGCATAGACGCCCGAATCATCTCCGCCAGCTCATCGACCGGAGGTACCCGCGGCGAGTGAATGTCGTAGACACCGGGGCCGATATCGCGCCCGTAGTCGACGTCACGGAAAACCTCGAGCAGCTCTTCATCTGATCGCGCGTTCTCGATCAACAGCACATCGGCATCCATGTAAGCAATGTGCTCGATGAAATCGTTGAACTCCGAGTAGCACATGTGGGTGTGGATCTGTGTTTCGGGCCGCACCCCACCGGTCGTCACGCGGAACGCTGTGACCGCCCAGCGAAGGTACTCTTCCCACCCATCGCTCCGAAGGGGTAAGCCCTCGCGCAATGCCGGCTCGTCTACCTGGATCACCTTGGCTCCCACCGCCTCCAGATCCTGCACCTCGTCAGCAATCGCAAGTGCAAGCTGGAAACATGTCTCCGAACGCGGCTGGTCGTCGCGCACAAATGACCACTGGAGCATCGTCACCGGCCCAGTCAACATCCCCTTGATCGGTCGATCGGTGCACGACTGACCAAACTCCCACCAACGAACCGTCATCGGCTCCGGCCGATGGACATCCCCGAAAAGGAGCGGCGGCTTGACATACCGAGAACCAAAGGACTGCACCCACCCAAAGCGAGTGAAGGCGTAGCCTTCCATGCGCTCGCCGAAATACTCAACCATGTCATTGCGCTCAAACTCACCGTGCACGGGAACATCGATACCCATCTCTTCCTGAAGTTCGATCGCGCGGCGAACCTCGTCCTCGAGAAAAGCTTCGTAATCCGGCCGCGATACTTCGTCGCGCAGAAACTTGCGGCGCTGCACGCGAACCTTCGGGTGCTGCGGGAAGGAGCCGATGACCGTCGTCGGTAGCGCGGGTAGCCTCAGCCGTTCACGCTGCACCTCGCGCCGCTGCTCGAAGTGGGTGTCGCGGCCGGCAGCGCCGACGTCGAGCGCGTCCATCCGTTCCCGTACACGATGACTCCGCGTGCGATCGGACGTTTGGCGCGTTTCGAGTGCCGCCCGGTTCGCCGCTAACGCATCGGCAACCGCAGCTCGACCGTCGTTGACGGCCCGCGTCAACGTCGCAATCTCGGCCAGCTTCTCGCTCGCGAACGCCAGCCAGCTCTTCAGCTCCTGGTCGAGCTCGGTCTCGCGGGCGGCCTCGATCGGAACGTGGAGCAGCGAACACGACGCACCAACCATGAGTCGGTCCGCCGACACCATCGTCTGGAGATCGTCCAGCAGATCCAGGCTCGCCGATAAGTCGTTGATCCACACGTTGCGACCGTCCACGACTCCAGCCACCAAATGCTTCTCGCTCGGGAACCCATGCTCGCGCATGAGGGCTACGTTCTCTTGGCCACGAACGAAATCCAATCCGATCCCGGCGACCGGTAACCGAGTCAGCGCCGAATAGGCCTCGCCAACATGATCGAAGTACGTCTGCACGATCAATCGCGCGTTGCCGGCGACTTCGGCCAACCGACCGTACACCTGCTCGAGTGCGGCGATCTCTTTGGCGGATCGATCCTCCACGAAGCACGGCTCGTCGAGTTGAATCCACTCCGCACCCATCGCACCCAACCTCCCGATAACCTCCGCGTACACTTCGATCAGCGAGTCCAGGTGGGTCTCCAATGGCTCTGAATCGGTTTCTCGTGGCTTGCCGAGAATCAGATAACTCACCGGGCCGATCAACACGGGGCGGGTCGTTATCTCGAGCTCGCGAGCCTCGGCGAACTCGTCGAAAGGCTTGGTCGAGGCCAGCCGAAACTCTTGGTCCGGGACGAACTCCGGCACGATGAAGTGGTAGTTGGTGTCAAACCACTTTGTCATCTCCATCGCATGAACGTCGAGTCCCTCGCGCTGCGCGCCCCTGGCCATCGCGAAGTACGTATCGAGATCAACCTGGTCGGAGTGCCAGCGGTAGCGCTCCGGCACCGCGCCCACCATCGCCGTCGTATCGAGGATCTGGTCGTATAATGAAAAACTGTTCGAGGGAATCAGCTCTATCCCGGCGTTGCGCTGTTCTTCCCACTGCTCACGGCGCAGCTGGGCGCAGACCGACGCCAGCTCGTCGGCGCTTACCTTGCCAGCCCAATACCCCTCGGTCGCTCGCTTGAGTTCGCGATCGCGCCCGATGCGAGGAAACCCGAGATTGATAGACAGAGCCATCGATACCACCTGGATTGAGATGTCGAATGTGCTGCGCGAGCTAACTTGTGAATCTATTTCCCCGCTGATTCCTGAGCAACGACCGTGGTCGCTTCGAGCACTGCTCTCGTGCGTTTCCAACCCATCAGGATCACCACAGCGGCGATTATCGCCAACCCCAACAAGAGGGACTGCGCTATCATCGTCTCAACGGTGGGGTAGATCCCCAGTGGGCCGATCCGAGGGCCATTCACCCAAGCAGTCTCGGAGATCCAACCGGCTTCCTGGAGCTCGTGCACGCCGCGACCGACGAAGACAAACGCCAAGTAATAGAGCAGAAGACCGGTTCCAGCGAACAGGGGTCGGATCGGCAAGCGGGCTCCGTACCACAGAACCGCCGCGCCGATCGCCACCATCACGACCGTGCCCGCCGCGATGCCGGCCCAAAACGGGAACCCGGCACCGATACCGGCCAGGGCTCGGTAGAACAGCACCGTCTCAGCGCCCTCGCGGTACACTGCGAGGAAGGCGACTCCTCCCATCGCCCAGCGGCTATCCGCGTTATCCATCCGGTCCCGCAGATACCCCATCCAACGCGCAACCTCGAGTTTCGACAGCAGCCAGTACGAAACGTAGAAGAGAACCACCGCGGCCAAGAGCATCGTAACGCCCTCGATCGCTTCTTGGTCAGCTTCGGTGAGGTGCAGAACCCGGTCGACCGCGAAGGCAGTCGCGATGCTCACGACGATCGCTGCAGCGGCGCCCTGCCAGATCGCCCGAACACCGTCACGAGAACCGGAAAACAAACGTTCAGCCCCCGAAGCGGTACAGTTCGACAATGTTTCGAGTTTCTGGAGAACGAGG
>DAOWHI010000188.1 GCA_030641505.1 Gemmatimonadota bacterium
ACAGCGCTTGATTGAGCTGGGGTCCGCAATCGCATCGCAGGCTGCCCAACACGTCACCCGTGAAGCATGATGAATGGACTCGCGTCAGGATGTCCTGCTTCCCCTTCACCTCACCTTTGACCAGGGCCAAGTGGTGCTCGTCGTTGATCGTCGTGCCATACAGGATCAATCGGAATTCCCCGAATTGGGTAGGTAACGGAGTCTCGGCCACGCGCACGATCATCTTTTCCTTGATCCCGCGGTACTTGATGAGGTCCTGGATGGTGATGATCCCTAGATGGTGCTCGCGCGCGATCTCGAGAAGTCGTGGGAGGCGGGCCATCGTTCCATCATCGTCGACGACCTCGCAAAGCACCGCCACTGGACTCAGGCCAGCCAATCTCACTAGATCGACCGCCGCCTCGGTATGGCCGGCGCGTCTTAGAACGCCGCCGTTTTTGCCGCGTAACGGAAAAATGTGACCGGGTCGAGCCAGATCGCTCGGCTCGGTGGTGCGATCGACAAGTGCGCGGACGGTTGCGGCTCGATCGGCAGCACTGATTCCGGTGGTCACGCCGTGCTTCACGTCTACCGACACGGTGAAGGCGGTTTCGTGAAGGGCCGTGTTGTCGGTGACCATGGGGTCGAGCCCCAACTCGTCGGCACGGCTCACGGCGATGGGGGCGCAGATGAGCCCTCGACCTTCCCGAGCCATGAAGTTGATCGTTTCCGCGGTCACCCGCTCAGCCGCCATGATGAAATCGCCTTCGTTTTCGCGATCTTCATCGTCTACGACGATGAGAATCTCGCCGCGGCGGATCGCTTCGAGGGCCTCCTCGATCGGCGTGAATGTCACTGGCTGGATCATTCGCGAGCCTCCATGAGGCGCTGAACGTAACGGGCCACCAGATCGTATTCGACGTTCACTGGACAGCCGACGGAGAGATCCTCGAAGGTCGTCGCTAACCACGTGTGCGGAACGATCGATAGTCGAACACCCGTGTCGGTTGCCGACAAAACCGTCAGGCTCACTCCGTTCACCGCGATCGAGCCACGATCGGCGACCAACACCCGTCCGGATTCTGGCAACAATATAGAAATGTACCGGTTCTCCTCGCGCCGTTCAATCGAATCCACTGTTCCGACATCGTCGACGTGGCCTTGAACGAGATGTCCCCCGAGGTGGTCACCCACGACCAGCGAGCGCTCGAGATTGACGCGTCGCCCGGGTTCGTAGTGGCCGATAATCGTGAGTGCGATCGTCTCGCGAACGGCCTCGACACGAAACACCTCGCTCGAGTGCCCGACTACCGTCAGGCACACACCGTCAACCGCCACCGATTCACCAATCTCGAGATCGCCTGCCCAGTCAGCCGAAATCTCGATGGTCCGACCCTCACCCAGCGGTTCGATAGCGTTTACTACCCCGATCGTTTCGATGATGCCGGTGAACACTCGACCCCGGTCGGCTCAGCCGTCCGAAACGGTCTCAACGAGTCCGGTCACGGCTGCGTCGCGACCGTGCGATTGCCACTCTGGTTTGTCGAGCCGGAACCCGTTACGCGGCCTATCGGATAGAAGCAGTGGGAGGGCGCCCTTGGCAGTGACCCAATCGGGCGCGAGAAACATCGTCCAACGATCCACGAGGCCGGCGGCGACGAATGAGGTCGCGAGCGTGGGACCGGGTTCGACGAGGACTCCGGCCACCCCGCGAGCAGCCAGTGTGTCAGAAACAGCCTGCAGATCAACGCCCTCGTCGGAGCCCACGATCGGGATGACGTCGACGCCCCGGTCGATCAAAGCCTTGCGTCGCGTCGCATCAGCCGATTGGGAGCAGAAGATCCACACCGGTTGTGCTGCAGCTGACCTCACGAGGTTCGAATCGCGTGGCGTCCTTAGCCCGGAGTCCAGTACGATCCGGATCGGTTGAACCTCCGGCCATTCGATGTCACGGTTGGTGTTCCCCGGGGGTGGCCATTTGCGCACTGTCAGCAAGGGATCATCGTCCAGCACGGTGCCCGCACCGACCATGACCGCCGGAGTGAGACGTCGCAAGCGGTGGACTTCCGTTTGTGCCGCCTTGCCGGTAATCCAGCGGTCGCCTTCGCGACCCCGCGTCACTCGACCATTGAGGGTCTGCGCGGTTTTTATGTGGAAGAACGGTCGGCTTGTGCGCACGAAGTGCAACCACGCCTCGTTGAGGCGCTCGGCTTCGGCGAGGAGGATACCGCCCGTGACGGCAATCCCGGCGGCTTCGAGGGCTCGTTCCCCTCCAGCACCCGTGGCGGGGTCCCGGGTGCCGTAGAAGACGCTGCTGATGCCGGCGCTGGAAAGAGCGTCTGTACAAGCGGCCGTGCGTCCGTGCGCGGCGCACGGCTCGAGACTGACGATGGCGATGGCGCCTCGAACGTCGTTCGCCGCCACGCGCGACGCTTCGAGCGCTGCGACCTCGGCGTGGGGTCCGCCGGCCTGGGCGTGATACCCCTCACCGAGCACGCGACCTTCGGGATTGACTAGGACGCACCCAACCATCGGGTTGGGCATCGTTTTCCCGCCGCCGCGCTCGGCGAGAGCGAGGGCCCTGCGCATCAGTTCTTCGATGTGGTTGCGCTCCAACACGATCGCCTACGTTCCGCCAAGTCGAGCGCCGACCGCCCCAAACCAACCGCCATCGTACCGACCGACCTCGATGGCGAAGCCGAGCAGCGCCAACCCCAGCTCCAAACCACCATCGACCTTCCCGTGGGTGCTGGATGTTTCGATGTCACCCCTTATCTCCACGCCCCCGGTCGAGCTCCCGAGCGGAATGCGGTAGTCCGCCTTGATCTCCGTTCGGTCGATGCCCACGCCCGCATATGGGATGAGCAGCACGAGCCCTTTTGAAACGTCGAGGCGAAAAGACAGTGAGTTGACGTCGGCGTTGTACGACACCACGTCGGAGTCGAACTCTTCAAAATCGAGTCCGGTTACCCATGACCGAAAGACGGAAGCGGTAATAGCGGGCATGGCGATCGACTCGTCCAGGATGCTGACGCGTCCGCCGAGCGCGAGCAGACCGACGCTGCCCTCGAGATCCCCGGTTCCGGTGAGTACTCCGGCGCGGCCCATGAGGTCGACCGATCCTGAACCTGGGCCCCACAGCCCAACAGCACCGTTGAGCATACCCATCGGGACGTGGAAGTCGACGTCTCCGGTTGAGCGGCGCGGGTCCAATATGCCGACGTTGGTTAGACCCAACGCTGCTCCGATCCGAAACCCACCGAGTCCCCCGGTCGTGGGTGCCGGTCCCGTGAGCGGGCTACCACCGGCTATCGCTTGCCCAAGGCCGCGGGAGGCGTCTTCGATCGCGGCACGCACTCAGTCTCTTTAGACACTCGTATCCTCAGTTGCCTTCGCGATTAGACATG
>DAOWHI010000286.1 GCA_030641505.1 Gemmatimonadota bacterium
AATTTGGCGAAGTTCTCACGAAAGCGCCGGGCGAGATCGGCCGCCTTGGCGTCGTACGCTTCGGGGTCACTCCACGTCGCTCTGGGGTCGAGCACATCGGTCGGAACCCCTGGGCACGCCTTGGGCACGGCAACGCCAAAGACCGGATGTGGTGTGCACTCCACGCTTCGCAGGTCACCATTCAGCGCGGCGGTGACCATCGCCCGCGTGTAGTCGAGATCCATCCGCTTTCCCTCTCCGTACGGCCCGCCGGTCCACCCGGTATTGACGAGATAGACGTTCGCGTCGTGGCGATCGATCTGCTTCCCGAGCATCTCAGCATAGCGGGTCGGTGGCAGCGGCAGGAACGGTGCTCCAAAACAAGCCGAAAACGTGGTCGTGGGTTCGGTCACCCCGGCCTCGGTTCCGGCTACCTTGGCCGTGTACCCGGAGACGAAATGATACATTGCCTGTTCCGCGGTCAGTCGTGAGACAGGCGGAAGCACGCCAAATGCATCGGCGGTCAGGAAGATCACTGTTTTTGGGTGCCCCCCGACGCCGGGAATCACTGCGCCGGGGATAAAGTCAACCGGGTACGCGGCGCGGGTGTTCTCCGTGATTGCATCGTTGTCATAATCGACGTCGCGAGTTGATTCGTCGATGACCACGTTCTCGAGCACCGTCCCAAAACGGATCGCCGCCCAGATCTGCGGCTCCTTTTCCTCTGATAGTCGAATGCACTTGGCGTAGCATCCACCCTCGAAGTTGAACACGCCATTATCCGACCAGCCGTGCTCGTCGTCTCCGATGAGAGTCCGATTGGGGTCTGCTGAGAGCGTCGTCTTTCCGGTTCCAGATAGGCCGAAGAACAATGCCACATCCCCACCTGAACCGATGTTGGCCGAGCAATGCATCGGCAACACGCCCCGTTTCGGCATGAGATAGTTCATCACCGTGAAAATCGACTTCTTCATCTCGCCGGCATAGTGAGTTCCACCGATCAGGACGAGACGCTTCCTAAACGAAAGCAGCACGAATGCCTCGTCAGGCGTGCCATCGACCGACGGTTCGGCGGTCAGGTTGGGCGCGTGGAGGATCGTGAACCCCGGATCGTGGGTTTCGAGCTCGGTTGCTAGAGGTCGCAGGAAGAGCTGGTGAACGAAGAGGTTGTGCCACGCGCACTCGTTTACGATTCGAACCGGTAGCCGGTATTGCGGATCGGCACCGGCAAACCCATCGAATACATAGAGCGGTCTTTCCGAAAGATAAGAAGTCACTTTCTTATGCAGACGATCAAACGCTTCCGGCTCGAGCTTCTGGTTGATCGGACCCCACCAGATCTCGTCACTAACCTCGGATTCGTCGGCGATCGCTTTGGCGTTGGGAGAACGGCCGGTTCGATTGCCGGTCACGGTGCGCAGCGCCCCGGACTCGACGAGCACGCCCTCTTCTCTGCGCAGGCTGTGCTCGATGAGCTGTGACACCGAGAGGTTGTTGAACACCTCGCCGGTCGACGTGAGACCGACTCGCTCTAGATCAGGGGTGGTCTTCACCATTGCGAAACGATAAGGCGAGCTAATGGCGCGGGCCACTTCGTTGCCCCGCTCCCACGTTCGGTTCTACCTTGCTCCTGGGCCTGTAACTCAATCGGTAGAGTATCGGCCTTTTAAGCCGAGAGTTGTGGGTTCGAGTCCCACCGGGCCCACCAGCGCCACCACGCGTTTTGCAACCCTCATTGGCCGTATTCGGCAGCAAATAACTACCCGGCACCCCCTGCACGCACTGGCCTGACTATTGCATAAAAAGGCCACCGGATCCGTGTGCGTCGAGTACACTCGGCGCCCGAAACGATCACCGAGACCCGGGGACCTTCATGCTGCAATCGAAAACCAGCACCAAGCAGAACGTCGTGGTGCAACTGAACGATGGTACCCGACGTAAGGGAGTCACCGACGCCTTCAATCCGAAGAAAACGACGCTTCTGATCAAGGAGGTCGACGTTGGAGGGAACGTCGTCGAGATCCACGACGTGGACATGCACAGCGTCCACGCGATTTTCTTCGTTCACGATCTGGCGATCATGCGCACGAGTCGCCACACCAACCGGGACGCGCCGGTTTCGCCACCCGACGTTGGGAAAAACGGTAAGCGGGTGCGCGTGACGTTTGTCTGGGGTGAGGTGATGGACGGTGTCTCGCCGGACGTCGGTGCGAAAACTCCGTGGTTCTTCCTGTATCCGATGGGGCCGCTGAACCGAGCCTACAACATCCACCAGGTATACATCTCGCGGAAGGCCGCCGCGCGGATAGAGTCGGTCTAGAACCAGTTCATCACCACGTATCGCGTAGCGGGATCTTGTGATCCGATTGCGCGTTTCTTATGATTCAGCGTGTATCGCATACTGATTCCGGCTCTCGCCCTCGCTCTATCGGCCGCCACCCCGTTGGCGGCACAAACACGCTTCGACCCGCATCGCAATCAGGCGATCGGCGGTGTGGCCGGACTCGCCTCGGGCAGTGGCCTCTCGTATCAAGAAATCTTCCCCTCCGCCTACGGCTACCGTGGAGCGCTGGCGCTCTGGAAAGCCGGTGACACGTTCTTCTTAAACACCGGGGTGTCAGGCTTGCGAATCTTGACCGACGATGGCCGGCAGCGCGTGTATCTGGTAGGCAGCTTGTCATACTGGCGGTACACCGAAGAGACCAGCGAGCCGATCTTCGACGAGAACGACAACGTAACCGGCGAGCGAATCTTCGATGACGTGGATGACAGTTGGTCCATCGGTTTGGGAGCCGGAATCGAGCTTCCGGTCGGAACCCGAACGGCGGTCTCGCTAGAGGCTCTGTTCACGTACTGGACCCAGTCGGGCAACGTGCTGCCCCTGCCCCAGATCGGTCTGCAGTACCAGTTCTAGGTCGGCAACCGACCGTACACAACTCGACCCTCTACCAGCGTCGCCACGACTTGGGTCTCGGGGTTGCGGAACACACACTGCACGAACCTCTGTAGCGGGTCACCAACTGCATCGACCGGCGGTTCGAGCACAACGAGATCGGCCGCGTTGCCGACCGCGAGGCTACCAGTCTCATGGCTCAGTGAAAGGGCCTCAGCGCCAGCCAGCGTGCCGCGATACAAGAGCTCGGCCGGTTCGACGCGATCCAGATACGCGAAGTGGCGTAGAACGTCGAGTGGGCTGAACAACGGACCGGCACCGACGTCGGACCCGACACCGATCTGTACGTTGGCGCGTTTCGCCCGGCGAAGCGAAAACGAGCCCGAGCCCAAGAACGCGTTCGACGTCGGGCAACAGACAATCGTCGAGCCCGCATTGGCCAACCTTCCAAATGCGTCGTCGGTGCAATGGATGGCATGCGCAAAAACCGACCGCTCGCCAACCAGCCCATACTGTTCGTAAACCGCCAAGTAGTCAGCGGCCTCGGGAAAGAGCCGGCCGACGATCTCGACCTCTTCCCGTTGTTCGGCCAAATGGGTCTGGACCCTTAGACCTGCTTTGCGCGCGGCTCGCCCCGCATGAGAGAGCAGCGCAGCCGATGACGTCGGCGCGAAGCGTGGCGTAATCGCGGTGTGAAGTCGGCCGCCGGCCGCGCCCTCCCACCGCTCGGCTAGCTCGAGGCTGGCTTCGATGCCGCGATCTGCGGGCTCGATGAGCTCCGGCGGCCCGTTCACGTCCATCAGGACCTTACCCATGACGATCCTGAGACCACTGTTGGCGGCGACTTCGAACGCTCTGTGTGTCGCTTCGACGTGCACGGTCGCGAACACGCCGGCGGTGCCGATGCCGTTACCGGCGAGGGCGTGGAAAAACCGTTCGGCGACACGCTCGGCGTGTTCGGGATCGGCAAACGCCGTTTCGGCGGGGAAAACGTGTTGCTCGAGCCACGCCATGAGCGGCAGGCCGTATCGTGCCCGGACATCGATCTGCGGCAGATGAACGTGGGCGTCGACAAACGCAGGGAGGATCAACGCATTGCCGACCTCGACGATCGGATCGGCGTCGTTTAGCGCGTCGTGCCAAACGCCGATGGCCGCGATTCGCCCTTCGTCATCGACTCGAACGAAGCCATCCTCGTAGCTGTCGGCCCGGTCGACGCTGCGCGGCGAGAGAACGGCGCCCTTGAGGAGCACCCCGCGGCGACCGCTCACCGCGGCGGCTCCTGCTCGGCTCGTTGCTGTAGCTCGGCGTCCTGAAGCGCGCTCAGCAGAGCCTTGGGATCCACGGTCCCGATCAACCGTCCGTTCTCGACCACCAATACGAGCCCGCTCTCGATTCGAGCGATCTGAGCGATCATCTGATTCGCCGGTGCGTCGGGTGACAGGACTTGATCGTCGGAGGCTGGCTGCGCGAGGTCGCGGGCTGCTCGTCCAGGCGTTTCCCGTGCCGCCTGTTCCAGGGCCTCCATTGTGGCTACACCGACCAGCGTGTGGTCCCGCTCGATGACCGCCAACTCCGACGTCGGTGTCATTTGGGTCGCCTGTGCCAATGCGACTCGCACGTCGTGATCGGCACGGATGGCCGGCACGCGTTCGGTCACCAGATCCCGCACCGTCACGCCTTCAACCGCACCGCGCAATCGAGACATGCGAACGCTGTGGTTTGCTGCTGACCACAGGAACCACCCGATCACGACTTCCCACAACCAACTGAAATTGCCAGTCGCCGCGATGAGAAAGAGCCCGACCCCCATGAGCAGCCCGGCGATCACCTTTCCCGTCCGGGCGGCGCCTATCGTGGCCCTTTCGTAGTTATCGAACCGCCACCACAAGATGGCTCTCAGGATCCGACCTCCGTCGAGCGGAAAGCCGGGTACCATGTTGAACACCGCTAGTGCGACGTTGATCAGCCCGAGCCATGACAGGCCCACCCTCAGCGTTCCGGGTGCGCCGGCGGGTAGGGTCTGCGCAGTCGCTAGCAACGCCATGCCGAGGCCAACAGAGAGAAGCGGTCCAGCAGCGGCGATCAGCAGATCCGAGAGGGCGTCCCGCGGCTCACCCTTGAGCTTTGCCACCCCACCGAAGATAAACAGCATGATCTCGTCGACCTCGACCCGACGTGCGCGCGCGACCAGGGCATGTGATAATTCATGAAGCAGAACCGATGCGAACAGGGCACCCGCCAAAGCGACCGCCAGCACCCAGCGACCAGCGGTGGTCGACTCTGGGGTCGCGCTGACTAGCCAACCCGTCGCCAGGAAGTACGTGACCAGTGCAAAGATCACGAACCAACTCGGGTCGATGGTCAATCGAATGCCGGCGACTCGGCCCAACCGGATCAGGTGCGCCCCCGCTCTTCGGCCTTTGTGTAACCGTGCTCGACCGCGAAATCCCAGAGGGAGTCCTGTAGCAGGCGCCGACCCCGGTACAGACGGCTCATGACGGTTCCGATCGGGATGCCGAGTGCGTCGGCAACTTCTTGGTACGAGAACCCCTGGATGTCGCGCAGTACGATCGCGTCGCGGAAGATGTCAGGCAGTCCATCAATCGCTGACTTGACCTCGTCCACCATAAATTTCGAAAGGAATTCGTGCACCGAATGGTCATCGCTGAGCGCCTCTATCGTTTCACCGGCTCGTGTTTCTTCATCGGGCTGATCTTGCGCGCTGCTTGCCGCCTCGTCCTCGAATTCGACCGGTCGTGGGGCGCGCTGGGAGCTGCGATACCGATCAATGAACGTGTTCGTGAGGATTCGGAACAGCCACGCCTTGCAGGAACCGTCGTCGCGATACCGATGCAGGTTCCGGATCGCCTTGAGGTAGGCCTCCTGTACTAAGTCCTCCGCGTCCTGACGGTTCCTCGTCATTCTGAGGGCCGCCCCGTAGAGGACGTCGAGGTGCTTCAGACACTCGTCGCGCAAGGCCTGTTGTTGGCGGGAAGTCGGCCGTTTTTCTTGGGCCATCGGCCGAAGCTACGAGTGGGGTTCGGGCTTTGCCAACGCTCGCCACAAATCTAGATTCGGCACGTGTGAATTCACCTTCCCAACGCGCCATCGTCGTCCGCGGCGCGCGGCAGAACAACCTGCGTGGTATCGACGTCGAGTTCCCGAGATCGCGGCTCTCGGTTATTACCGGTGTTTCGGGATCGGGAAAATCGTCGCTAGCGTTTGATACCGTCTACTCCGAGGGGCAGCGTCGATACGTAGCTTCGCTGTCCACCTACGCGCAACAGTTTATCGACAGACTGCCGAGGCCTGATCTCGATTCCATCGACGGGTTGCCGCCGGCAATCGCGATCGAGCAGCGGAACCCGACTTTGAACCGCCGATCGACCGTCGGCACGGCGACTGAAGTATACGATTTTCTGCGCCTGCTCTATGCCCGCGCGGGGGTCGTTCACTGTCCCGATTGTCATCGCCCGGTGCGAGGTTTCTCGGCGGCCGCGGTGATCGAGGCGATTGCTGTCGACCAAGGGTCGGGATGGTACGTAACCTTCGAGCTTCCGTTCTCGCCAGTTCTGACCCACGACGTGCTGCTCGACAACCTGCTCCAGCTCGGATTCGTGCGGTTGCTGATCGGCGGCCGAGAGCTGCATCTCGAAGCGCTGCCGCCGGGCACGGATTTGACCCACGAGCGGCCGGTTTTTGTCGTAGTGGACCGACTTCACGGCAGCGACGTGGCGCAAAGCCGTTGGGCAGAGGCGATCGAGCGGGCGTACGAGGAGGGAGACGGAGAAGTCGTACTGTTCGAGCGCGACGAGACCGCGCCGGCAGATGCGCGTCGCTTTAGCCGCTACGCACGGTGTGGTGGCTGCCGCCGCACGTTTCCGGAGCCCCGACCAGCGTTGTTCTCGTTCAACAGCCCGCATGGCGCTTGCCCGGAGTGCAACGGTTTCGGCTTCCTGCTCGAGTACGACGCCGACCTGATCGTGCCCGACCCGGCTCGGTCGCTGGCCGACGGGGCGCTCGATCCCTGGACAAAGCCGCGCTACGGCAGTCGACGGCGTCGGCTTGAGGAGTTCGTGCGTGAAACCGATCTCGACGGTGGCGCCCCATGGGCTGAACTCCCGACTGACGCACAGCACGCGTTGTTGGAAGGGGGTCGCTACCGTGGCGTGCACATCGAAGGCGTGCTGCAGTTCCTTAGGCGCATGGAGCGGAAGAAGTACAAATCGTACATCCGGTTTTTCCTGCGCCGCTATCAATCACACCGTGAATGTCCAGCGTGTGATGGCTCGCGGTTGAGGTCCGAAGCGTTAACGGTTGTCGT
>DAOWHI010000247.1 GCA_030641505.1 Gemmatimonadota bacterium
AAACAGCTGGAGAGAGCGGACACCGATGCCGAGATCTGGGCCGCGTTGGACAAAATCGTGCACGCGCAAGATCTTACCCGGGTCACGTGAGCGCTTACTCGGCCTCCGGAACCTTACCACGACCCGGGCCAATCGGTCGCTTGGTGCGTCTCTTCTCAGGGTTCCTTACCGCGTACTTCGCATTTCAGATCTGGAAGGGCCTGGCGTGGACCGTCCGCACCGGGCGGGTGGAGGCGATCGAATCGCTGACCGTTGTTGTCGTTATCGCGATCGGCGTCGTGATCTACCTCGCTCCCCACGCGTCACTGATCGTCGGTCGCCGCTGGCCCAGAGCGCGGCTGGTTACCGTCATCGCGCTCGTGATCCTCGCCGGGTGGAGCTTCGCCACGACCGGTTCGGTGCTCGGCGTTCCGCTGATCCTGCCGACCTTTCTCGTCGCTTTCGTCCTGATGGCGTTGCTTTCGGTGTCCTACTTCCTGGCCGCCGTTATCGCCGTCCCCGGCTGAGAGTACCGCGCGCTCCCCCACGTGCTGGGGGCGATCCTAAACCGGCCGGCTAAAGAACACACCTGACCCGGCGAACTCTCCCGCCTGGATCGGTGGGAGTCGGAACGGAAAAACCCGTAGTTCTCGCTCACGGTCGCGTAGCGGCTTTCATCGACGTCACGAACTCGACCACTTCATGGTGGTCACTGATCCGTCGGACGATCGCCGTCCCCGCAATCACGCCAGCTGCGCCAGCCCGAAGAGCCTGCCGAACCTGGTCGGGAGAACCGATGCCGAACCCGACGACCGGGGGCGGGGCGCCAAGCGCATGCAGCCGGCCGAGCAATGCATCGTGCGCGAGACTCGCACGATTCGCGTCGCCGGTGACACCGGCACGGCCCAGCACGTAGGTGTAGCCCTTGCCCCACGCCACCACCTCGCGCAGCGTGCGGTCGGCGGCGTCGATAGGCGCGATCAACACCGGTTCGACGCCGTGACGATTGGCGGCCTCAGCGAATGGCGCGACCTCGGCGACCGGCACATCGGCGATCAGAACTGAGTCCACTCCTGCTTCCGCCGCGTCCGCATAAAAAGCGTCCATACCGTGCGCGAGCACCGGGTTGGCGTACATCAGCAGTCCGATCGGGATGTCGGGATTCGTTCGGCGCACTTGATCCACGAGATCCAGGCAGACGCGTGGCGTCGTGCCGGCCGCGAGCGCGCGACTTGACGCTGCCTGGATGACGGGCCCGTCCGCTACGGGGTCGCTGAACGGGACCCCGAGCTCGAGCGCGTCGGCTCCGCTTTCGACCAGCCAGCCGATGACGTCGAGCGATCCATCGGGATCGGGATCGCCCAACACCGTGAACGGAATGAACGCCCCCTCACCACGCTCAGCCAGAACCTCGAACATCGAGTCGTAGCGACTCATCGGTGACGCATCATCGTCTCGAGATCTTTGTCGCCTCGTCCCGACAGATTGATCAGCATCGTTCGCGGCTCGGTGCACGCGCGCGCCAGCTCGAGCGCGTGGGCCACGGCGTGAGCCGATTCGAGCGCCGGGATGATGCCTTCCGCTTGGGCCAACGCCTCAGCGGCTGCCAGCGCGGCCTGGTCGTCGACGCCCACGTAGCTCGCCCGCCCCGACTCGAGCAGGTACGCGTGCTCGGGGCCTACACCGGGGTAGTCGAGCCCGGCTGAAACCGAGTGCGCCTCGGCGATCTGCCCTTCGTCGTCTTGTAGCACGTAGGTGTACGCGCCGTGCAGGACACCCGGCCGCCCCCGCTCGAGGGTCGCGCCGTGGTGCTCGGTGTGCAGGCCGTGACCGGCGGCTTCGACACCGACGAGCTGTACCTGTTCGTCGTCGAGAAACGCGCTCCAGACCCCGATCGCGTTTGACCCACCACCGACACACGCAAGCACGACATCCGGTAGGGCGCCGACCGCGTCGACAAACTGTGCCCGCGCCTCGGTTCCGATGACCGATTGGAACTCGCGCACGATCGTCGGGAACGGATGTGGGCCGGCAACGGTTCCCAGCAGGTAGTGTGTCGTCGGGTACGATGCCGCCCAATCTCGCATCGCGGCGTTGATCGCTTCCTTTAGCGTGGCCGCGCCGGCGTCCACGGTCTCCACTTTGGCACCGAGCAGCTCCATCCGGAACACGTTCGGCTGTTGCCGCTCGATGTCTTTGCTCCCCATGTAGATCACCGTCTCGAGGCCGAGTAGCGCACCAGCCATGGCGGTCGCGACGCCGTGCTGTCCGGCCCCGGTCTCGGCGATCAAACGCGTCTTGCCAAGCCTCTTCGCCAACAGCGCCTGGGCGAGCACCTGATTCGTCTTGTGCGCTCCGCCGTGTAGGAGATCCTCGCGTTTGAGCCACATCGTGGCCGAAGTTTCGGCGCCGAGGTTGCGGCACCGGTAGAGCGGCGTCGGGCGCCCGGCGTAGGTCGCCAGTAGATCGTCGAGCTCGGAGCGAAAGTGCGAATCGTTCTGCGCTTCGACGAACGCCGTCTCGAGCTGCTCCAGCGCCGGGACCAGGATCTCGGGAACGAACACGCCGCCGTACTCGCCAAACCGGGTGGACAGCTTCATCGGATTGCGCCCTTTCGTCCCGTTACGCGAAGCGCGTCGAACAAGGCGCCAATTCGCGCGATGTCCTTGACGCCCGGTGACGACTCGACGCCGGAGTTTACGTCGAGCGCGAACGCGTCGGTCGCCGCCGCGGCTCTCGCGTTCTCAGGTACGATCCCACCGGCGATGATGATCCGGTCGCGGTCCGGCCTGTCGGCGATCGTGTCCCAACCGAACGACTGCCCCGTCCCGCCGCGCTGGCCGACCACGCGGGGCTCCAGCACCACGCGGTCCGCCACGGTGTCGAACGATCGCGGTGGGGCGCCGTCCACATGAACGACGTTCCAGATCTCGCACCCATCGGGCAGAAGCTCGCACAGTCGTTGAACAACGTCCTCGGGCTCTTCGCCGTGGAGCTGAACGGCGACGAGCGACAAGCGTTTCGCCAGGTCGGCGATCGCTTCCGGAGCTTCGTTGACAAACACACCGACCAAACCGAGCGGTGACGCGTCGCGGATCGCGGTCGCCTGTTCCGCACTCACGCACCGCGGCGACTCGGCGGCGAAGATGACCCCGCCGTAAACCGCGCCC
>DAOWHI010000254.1 GCA_030641505.1 Gemmatimonadota bacterium
GGATCAGATCACCGGATCGGTGTTTCTGGCGATGATCGTGATCAGCTCGATCGGTTTGATGGTCGGAGGGATCGGGGTCATGAACGTCATGCTGGTGAGCGTCACCGAGCGAACCCGCGAGATCGGGGTTCGCAAGGCGCTCGGTGCCCGGCGACGCGACATCCTGTGGCAATTCCTGATCGAAGCCGCGGTGCTCACCGGCATCGGCGGTGTGTTTGGTGTCGCGATTGGTAGTGCGCTCGGTGCGGGCGTGGCAAAGCTCATCGACTTTCCCGTCGCCATTCCGCTGTGGTCGTTCTTTGTCGGCGTCGGTTTCAGCGCGGTAATCGGGATCTTCTTCGGGATCTTCCCGGCCCACAAGGCGGCCTCGCTCGACCCGATCGAGGCGCTTCGCTACGAGTAACGACGGTCGCCTAACGCAGGCTCTCGATCGCCGGTAGCTGGACCCCGCGCTCGACCGCTATTCGCTGGAGTCGGTTGGCGCTGTCGATGAGCGCGTTGTGGGTATCGACCAGGGTCGAGTACTGAGAGTAGGACCGCTGCATCTCGGCGACGCTGGTGTTGTGAGCCTCGACGACCTCGTTGTGGCGTGCGATGACACCGCGGTAGCGGCGATACTCGCCGGTCGGGAGCCGACCGTTGACCGCCCGCCGCTCGAGCGTGGCGATCTCGAGACCGAGATCGCTCAGCCTGTCCTTACCCTCGTCGACCTCCGCCTCCAGCTCCGCTACCATCGTTGACAGCGAGTCGATCCGCGTCTTCTGCTCATTGAGCGTGACTGAAACCTGCCTCCAAGCGTCGCGGTACGGGGCCTGCGAACGATAGCGCCACAGAGAATGTCCGATCGCCATCGCCACCAGCGCCGTGGTGAGAATGACGAAGATGCGGATCCGTCCCCAGCCCACGTCGATGCCTGCTAGTTGACGGGCTGAGGCTGAACGAGCCTATCGAGAGCGTCCAATTCGAGGGCGCGGCCCTCGGCCAGCAATCGCTCCAGGGCCTCCTCACCGAGCGCGTCGCGGCCGAGTTCGAGGATCCGCTCGCAATCGTCCCGCTCCAGCGTCGACCTCGTCATCGTCACCGTCTTGAGAATCCGATTCGCCGCCCCGAGCAGCCGCACCGCCACTTCCAATTGACCTGTTTCCACCTCGAGGCCAGCCAAACATGACAGCGTGCAGCCGATGCCGGCACCGACCTTGAGCTCACGAAAACTCGACAACGCCTCGCAGTACAACTCGCGCGCGCGGTCAACTTCGCCTCGAGCCCTCGCCAACCCTGCCAGGTAAAACTGAGACCACGCGATGCCGATCTGAGCGCCCAACTCGGTGAACAGATCGTAGCTGTCCTGGTGGTGACGTTGAGCGGTGTCCAAGTCCCCGCGTTGCCGGGCTACGACGCCTAGGTACTGGTTGACAAAACCGAGCGTCACTCTGTTGCCATCACGCTGCGACCGATCGCGCGCCTGGCAAAAATACCTCTCGGCTTGATCAATCTCGCCTTGTGCCAAATACGAGTCGCCCAGGTTCATGAGAGCAGCGCTCACTCCAAACGAGTCTCCGATCGCTTCATACAGCGCCAGAGCCTCCTCGAACAACGCCCGCGCCTCGCCCACCGCCCGCTCCCGGCTCCTGGCATTGCCGATGTTCATCAGCGCTCTGGCGGTTCCGGCGTCGTGGCCGGTTTCTCTGTAAAGGGCGAGGCTCTCCTCGAACTTCGCGATCGTCGCTGGACTATTGTCGCCCTGTATCTGAGCCAGCCGGCCCGACAGATTGATCGCGTGAGCCCGGTCGAGCGGCGACAACGTATCGATCTGAGCTTCGAGCTTTTCCAGGATCCGCCGGCCGTCTTCGAGGAAGCCGCGCCCAAACCAGATCGTGGGCAGCGCCTGTGCGAGTCTGACCGCTAGAGCTCCCTCTCCCGTCTTGAGCGTCCACTGCAACGCGGTGCGGATGTTCTCAGACTCGTAGGCGAGCTTCGCCAACATCTCGGGTGCCCCGGAATCGGATAACCGACTCGGTTCTAGGGCCTCAGCGAGTTCCGCGAACGCCTCGGCGTGTCGTTTCCGCCATCGATCGGCCTCGCCCGATTCCTCAAGCAACTCGATGCTGAAGTCGCGAATCGTCCGGAGCCGCTCAAAGCGGGGCTCTTCGGTCTCGCCGTGCGAAAGTCGAAGCAAGCTCTTATCAACCAACGAGGACAGTACCTCGACGACGTCGAAATGCTCGTCCTCGGCAACACACACTCTCTCCGCCGCCTCGATCGTAAAGCCACCGTCAAACACGCCTTGCCTGAGAAACAGCGCCTTCTCGTCTTCGTTCAACAAGTTGTAGCTCCACGACAATGCACCCCGCAGCGTCCGTTGCCGATCGGGCAGATCGCGGGTCCCGCTGGTCAGAAAATCGAATCTGCGCCCGAGTCTGCGCACCAACGCCTGAGGTGGGAACATTTTCACCCGGGCGGCAGCGAGCTCGATCGCCAGCGGGAGCCCATCCAACTGGTGGACGATCTCGGCCACCGCCTGCGCGTTCCCCTCGCTGAGCTGAAATGATGGCACAACCGCCCGCGCTCGTTCGGTGAACAGCACCACAGATTCGTAATCCGTCAACTTCTCGATCGGCGGTAGTCGCTTCGGATTCGGAAACGCCAGCGGCGGAACCGGGTACTCGTGCTCACCGCGAATTCGGAGCGGCGCCTGGCTGGTAACCAACACCGTCAGGCGCGGAGCGTCGCGGATCAAATCGGCCACGTACGGGGCGGCCACCAAGACCTGCTCGAAGTTGTCGAGCACGAGCAACAACTGCCGATCACTCAGGAGCTCCGCCAGAACCCTCTTGGGGTCATCCGCGCCATCCGCTTCGACCTCCAGGGCCTCGAGGATCGCCGTCGCGACTCGGTCGGGCTCGTGAACAACCGCCAGATCCACCAAGAAGACGCCGTGTTCGAAGGCGTCAACAATCTCGGCTGCCACTTGGACCCCGAGTCGGGTCTTTCCCGTCCCGCTCGGTCCTGTCAGTGTGACCACTCGGGCATCGTCACGCAGGACCAGCTTTCGTACCTCCTCGATCTCACGCGAACGACCGACCACTACGGTCGCCTGTGCGGGAAGGTTGTTAGGTCGGGCGTCGAGCGTGTTGAGCGGTGGAAACTCATCCGGGAGATCGGCCATCACGAGCTGAAAGACGCGCTCCGGCTCGGTCAGGTCTTTGAGCGATCTCAGACCGAGATCGCGCAATGCGACCCCTTCCGGGAATCGCTCCGACACCAATCGTTCGACCGCTTGGGAAAGCAGGACCTGACCGCCATGGCCAGCAGCCAGAATGCGCGCCACCCGGTTGAGTGCCATACCGAAGTAGTCGCCGCCGCGGGCTTCAGCCTCACCGCTGTGAATCGCCATTCGAACTCGCAGCGGTTCTGGTGTGCTCCACTCCTCCTCCGTCAGCTGACGTTGCGCGGCCAATGCCGCCGCCACCGCCTGTGGGGCTGAGTCGAAGGCCGTAAAGACGCCGTCGCCGACGTTCTTGAAAACCTTACCGCCGTGTTCTTCTACGACGGAACCCAGCAGTGCATCGTGGCGCTCCAGAGCGGACGGCATGCTGCTCGGGTACCGCTCCCACATCTCGGTGCTACGCTGAATATCGGTAGCGAGAAACGTGATTGTGCCGGTCGGTCCGTAATTCATCGCTTCAATCGTCGTCTCAGGCCAATGCTACCGATGCTCCACCTGCGAACTGGGAACGATCACCTGTCCGCCGTCACCAAGCTCGAGCAGCGCCTTGCGGCCACCATCATAGTCATCGGCCCAGGCGAGGACAGGGACGGTGGCGCCTCGGTAGATGACCTCGTCGACGGGGCTCGGCGGATCACCCTTGAGGGCGATCTTCCAGAACGGGTTGCCACGCTTCTCCTCGCCGACGGTCGACGGCGGCCCGTGACCGCACCACAGCGTAGTCTCGTCCGACAACGCCGCGAAGACATCGCGCACGGTGGCCATGAGCGCCTCCGTCGAGGCGTCACCACCATCGGTTCGCCCGCTCCCCAATCGGAACAGGAAGTCGCCGAGGAAGACGTGGCCGTCGATGTGGTAGCTCACGCTCTCCGGGCTGTGTCCCGGCGTCGCAGAAACGCGGATGTTGTGGGCGGCAAAGTGAAGGTCCTCGCCGCCGATAACCGCTCGGTCGACTTGGAAC
>DAOWHI010000208.1 GCA_030641505.1 Gemmatimonadota bacterium
AGGAAAAGGAGGTCCTGGGCTTCTATATTTCCGGCCACCCGTTGGACAAGGTTCGCGCCCAGCTGGCGGTGCTCGATCATCAGACGGCCGCCGGGCTCGCCGATGAGCCGCATGGCCGCACAGTCACGCTGACCGGGGTCGTGACTGCGGTGCGGGGGCTGCGCGACAAGCGGGGCAAGGATATGGCCTTCTTCACGCTCGAGGATTACACCGGTACGGTGGAGGTCATCACGTTCAGCTCGATCTACGAGGTTTCGCGTGCGCTCATTCACAGCGATACGCCACTTCTGGTCAGCGGTCGACTGGACCGCCGTGACGACGAAGCCGGCAAGGTCATCGCCGACTCGGTCACACCACTATCCGAAGCCGGCCATGCGAGCGACCACCGGTTGATCGTCAGAGTTCCACCCGACAAGTGCGATTCATCCACATTGGCCGAGGTGCGGTCGCTGCTCGTTCGCAACTCTGGCTCGATGCCGGTCCGACTGAACGTCGACACCGGCGCATGCAATGCAGTGCTTTCGACCGGGATCTCGGTCGCTCCGAGCAACGGACTGCTGGAGCCGCTGACCGCATTGCTGGGCGCCGACAACGTCCGGCTGGAGGCGTCGACACCAGTCTCACGAGGGAACGGCGGGCGCAAGCGCGAGCGCGAAACATGAAGACCGGAGCATACCTCGATTTCGAGCGGCCAATCATCGAGCTCGAGGAGAAGATCGCCGAGATGGAGTCGATGGCCGAAGAGCGCGGCATCGACGTTTCGGCCGAGCTCTCCACGCTGCAAGCAAAGCTGACCCGTCTCAAGGAAGACATCTTCACGAATTTGTCTCCCATTCAGCAGGTGCAACTGGCTCGCCACCCACGACGACCCTATCCGCTGGACTTCATCGAACGGTGCTTCACCGATTGGATCGAGTTGCATGGGGACCGGACCTACGCCGACGACCACGCCATGATCAGCGGACTGGCTCGCTTCGACGGACAGCCGGTCATGGTCATCGGGCAACAGAAAGGCCGCGGCACGAAGGAGAATCTGCGGCGCAACTTCGGCATGCCACACCCGGAAGGGTATCGCAAAGCTCTCCGGCTAATGCACCTGGCCCAGAAGTTCAGTCACCCCATAATCACCCTCATCGACACACCTGGGGCCTATCCTGGGATCGGGGCCGAGGAACGCGGCCAGGCCGAAGCGATCGCTCGCAATCTGCGCGAAATGGCGGCGCTCCGGGTACCTACGATATCGGTCGTCACTGGCGAGGGCGCATCTGGCGGCGCGCTCGGGATCGGGATTACCGATCGGATCTTGATTCTGGAGAACGCGTTCTACTCGGTGATCAGCCCCGAGGGGTGCGCCGCGATCCTGTGGAAGGACGGCGAAAAACGCGACCTCGCAGCGCGGGCAATGAAGATCACCGCGCACGACCTGTACGAGCTCGGCGTCGTTGATGAAATCGTCGTCGAGCCGAGGGGCGGAGCCCATACGGACTATGCAGCGGTCGCGCGAGCGGTGGAGGACGCCATTCGCCGGCATCTAGCCGAGATCACCGCCTGGAACAGCGATGATCGCATCAAACGAAGACGGGAGAAGTACCGGCAAATGGGCGCGTGGCGGAGCGAGGCCGGGATTCACCCCGCTCGCCGCAGCGACTCGCCGGCGCCGACAGCCTCCTGAACGAGCTCAGCCACCTCGACGCTGAGGGTCGAGCGAGGATGGTCGACGTCTCCGAGAAGACGGTGACTCGGCGGATCGCCCGCGCCAGCGGCTCGCTGACGATGAGTTCACAGGCGCTCGATCAACTCACGTCAGGTCGGTTGCCGAAGGGCGACGCGCTCGCGGTCGCCCGCGTTGCAGGGATCCAGGCCGCCAAGGAGACCGCCCGTCTCGTCCCGCTGTGTCATCCGCTGCCTCTTGACCACGTTGCGATAGAGGCCGAGCTCGATCCCCGTCTACCCGGGGTGCGCGTGACTTCGGAAGTGATCGTCACCGCGCGTACTGGCGCCGAGATGGAGGCCCTGGTGGCGGTGAGCGGTGCCTTGCTGGCGATTTACGACATGGCGAAGTCGGTCGACCGATCGATGACGCTCGAGGCGATTCGGCTCGAGCAGAAAACGGGCGGCGCCAGCGGGACCTACATCCGGGAAAAGAGCGAGTGACACGCTGGTGGCTCACAACCGCTGTCGCCCTCGCCGGGCTCGCCGGATGCGACCAGCGGTCGGGTGGCGAGGAAGTCGCCAACGATCGCGATTCTGAGGCAGCCATGATGGTTGCCGACACCCAGTTCATCGTTGACTCATCAGGTGCCAATCTTCTCATCATCACCGGTCGAACCACGGTGCGCGAGTTTCGGCCGCGCAAGGGCTCTGGTGATCCCGACGCCCCAGATGCGTATCGTGAGCTGCCTGCCAGGACCGTGCATTCGCTAATCCAAGCCGCCCGCCCGCCGTGGTACATAATCGACGTACGCACCGACGACGAGTGGGTCGGCATGGGTCATCTACCTGAAGCAACGCTGTTTCCGTTCGAGGAACTAGAGCGAAACATCGAAGACCTCCACATTCGCACCGACCAGTTTGTGCTCGTCTACGGCCGGGACACGGCGCACGGAAGGATGGCGGCCCGACTCCTGGCCGAGCACGGATTTCCCCACCTGCGCGTCCTGCAAGGCGGTTTTGGGGCCTGGCAACGGGCTGGTCTGCAGATCGGTGAGCACCCGTGAGGCGGTGGCCTGTCACTCGCCGCAGTGGTAGCCAGCTCGCCGTTCTGCTGCTGACGCTGGCGGCCTGTCTGGGCGACAGCGATACCGCGCTCGGTCCGTTTCCCGGTCGCGCGCTTGGTCTCCGACTCGAGCGCATCGTGGCGATCGGGGACGGGTTTCTGGCTGGCGAGCGGGACGGCGCTCTGTACCGCGGTGGGCAGGACCTTTCGATCCCCGCGTTGTTCGCCGCTCACGCCGGTGTAACCGATTTCGCGCAGCCGTTGATCTCCGATCCCGGCTTGGCCACGGCCGGCGAGAACGGTGGACGACTGACACTCGTCAGCACACAACCACCGGTCATCGAGCGCACGACGACCAGCGGGGTGATTCTCGACCCGGACCGTCCTGGACCGTACAACAACCTCAGTGTTCCGGGTGCTCTACTTAGCGAAGCGCCAACCGCGCAAAGCCTGGGGACATCGATTCAGGGCAATCGGTTCTACGACGTCGTGCTGCGCGGCCGGGGGACCTTTACCGAACAGGCGGTCGAGCTCGAGGCGACCTTCGTTCTGCTCTGGCTGGGAACCAACGATGTGCTGACTTTCGCCCGTGCGGGCGGGGAATCCGCACTGGCCCCGGGATTGCCTACTCCCGAAGCGACCTTCGCTCTGATCTACGAGGGCATCCTCGATCAGCTGCTGCCGTTAACCGATCAGATTGCCGTGTTCAACATCCCTGACGTGACGCGACTGCCGTTTCTCAACATCATCCCGCCGGTTGCAATCAACCCCGAGACCGGCGAGCCGTTCACCATCACGGTCCTCGAGAGAGTGGTAGACCCGCTGACGGGCGATACGCTGAGCGTCCAACGCCAGGTGCCGGTTCCGCTGCGTGGCGAGAGTGGACCGCTCGCGTCCTCAGATCTCATATCGCTGGAGGCGCAACCGCTGATCGACTTGGGGGTCGGAGTACCAATCCAGCAGGGTGGACTCGGCGTGCCGCTCCCTGACCGGTTCGTCCTCGATCGCGACGAGCAGACGCTGGCCCGGGATGCGATCACCGGGTACAACGCGATCATCGAGAGGCTGGCCGGCGAGCGTGGGTTGGCGCTGGTAGACGTTCGAAGCGTCGCCGACGCAATCCACGATCGCGGCTTGATCACCGATGGCGTCCTCTTGACGGGGGAGTTCGTGACCGGACAGGGATACAGCCTGGACGGCACACACTTCACACCCAAGGCCTATGGGGTGATCACAAACCGCTTGCTGGAGGCAGTCAACGCTCGTTACGGGAGCCGTCTGCCGGCGATTCGGACTAGCGATTTACCAGGCGTCCCGCTGATCTCTTTGCCCTGAGCGCGTGGTGGCGGTCAGTTTCGGTGCCCGAGCATCACCTGTTTGGCCGTTAGCGGCATGCGCCGGAAGCTACGCAGCGCGTCAAGTCTACGGTCTGGCGGCAGGGCCTCCAGGTGATCAATAAAGCGCGAGGCGTGGCGCGCGGCCCCACGATACCGCGCGTCTAGGGTCCCATCCTCATAGGCGACCTCCCAGCGGGTCACCGCTTGATGGCGGACCCACGCCCGATCCGTTGCGGTGTAGTTCCGGGCGAGACCGCGGACAAACAACCTCAACAACAGGTAGGCATCGATCCGGGCCAGCAGCTCGAGCTCGGTCAGGAAGTTGGGATCGACGACCTGCGAAGAACCACGTTCGGTGAAGGCATACGTAGTGTGAATCGCGTGGCTCAGTTCCTCGGTCAACACCAAGAACGGGAGTACGTTCTCCTCGCTCAAGCAACCTCGGGGGTCGCGGTCCTCTAGCGTCGATATCACCCGATCGTCAAAAAACAAGGCGAGCCGCAGGTTTGCGTCTTCCACGTAAAAGAAGAACCGCGCGAGATCAGACATCTCAGCGTGACATGTTTGGCTTCTAACCACTAACTCCGCACACCGCCTTGGTCCGACGACACAGGTCTCGAGATCAACACCGGTCTCGCGACCGTACGTCGTTTCGAACACCCGTTGGAGGTCACCAAGCAGAGCCATCGCCGTCAGTTCCGAAGCCGATATATCGCCTGGCGACACAACCGATCTGCGCCGAGGGGTCGGCGGCCCAAATGCAGGTGCTCGTCGACGAGATCGTTTAGTGCCTGGCGGAGCATTGGGAAACGGTCAGCCATAAAGCCCAACACCTCGCCCAGCGAGTGGCGGCGAGCAACTCGGGAGCGCGACGCGGCTGCGTAGTGGCGGCGCCCCATGTCCTCGTAGTAGGCGAGGCTGACGGATCGCCTTCCGTGCACCGAGCGGTGGTAGATCCAGTCTGGGAAGACACCAGCCAGAAACAAAGCCCGGTTGCCGATCTCCGCCTGCAGAGCGAACGCGCGCTCAGGATCTCGCGCCTCAGTCATCTCCGTTACCAAATCCACCAGATAAACCGACTCCAATGGCGGTTCTTTATCCTGACGGCGCGCCTCAAGGTGATACGACAGGAGTGCACCCACGTAGTCGGCGACGGCACCTCCCTCGTCGATTTCGTGCTCGAGGAATACGCGACGGACGACGATGTAATAGAAGAAAAACGGAGACACGTTAAGCAGTCGGGGGGCCTCGAGGAGGCGGGAGAAGAGACGTGGATCGTCTAGCAGCCGGTCCAGCGAGTCTGCGTCGCTGGTCAATTCGTCGAGCGGTGCGCGTTGCGATCCATCCGGATCGAGCGTTTCGACCAGGAAGTCGAGGTCCTCAGGGGTTAGACGCGCCCGGCAATTGGCCTTGATCACGGGGGCTCACCTCCTCGCTCGTGTTCCCATTCAGGGTTCTCCTTCCAGGCCCCACCATCCACGAAGACTTCCTTCTTCCACACCGGCAGGACCGCCTTCAAGCGATCGATCCCATACTCGCAGGCCGCGAAGGCCTCGCGCCGGTGGGGCGCGGAAACCGCCACCAGGACACTCACCTCACCCACATCCACGGTTCCCAACCGGTGTGCGACCGCCAGTCCAATCGTCTGCGGCCATTTGAGGGCAATTTCCGTACCGATGTCCTCGAGCGTGCGTTCCGCCAGCGGTGCATAGGCTTCGTACTCCAAGTGCCGTACTGCCTTGCCCTCAAACGACTTGCGTGTCGTACCTACGAACACCGCGATCGCTCCGGCGGCGGTATCCGCGACGCTGCCGACTACCCTTGCTACGTCGAGTGGGACCTCAGTTATTTCGAATTCCGTGCGCATCGTTACAGAAAACCGCCGGCAGCAGAAGCCGAACGGCGGTGCCAGCCGCTAGCCACCACTGACCGGAGGGATGATGGCGACCTCGTCATCGGGTCCGATCGAAACGTCGGGCTCGACGTAATGCTGATTGACGACCAACCGAGAGCGCCCCAAGAGCGGTGCCAGGTTCGGATGCGCCGTTGACAGCGCATCGACGACCGTCGCCGCCGTCACCGGCGTCGACAACTCCACAACGGTTCGGCTGCACCCTGCCGCCTCGCGGGCCGGTCCGAACAGCAGCACGGTGACCCCTGACGGCGGGTTCAATGCAATGCCGTCTCGACGCGGTGCAGATCCACCGCTTCTTGCGGGTTGGGCGAGGATTCCAGGTGACGATTGAAGAAGGCGGCTACGCGGGCCGAGTACGCCGGACGATCGACGAAGTACGCGCCGCAGTGATGGGCTCCTTTTACAAACCACGCCTCGTGGTTGTGGGGTGAGATGGCGACCAGCCGCTCGGCGTGCTGGCGAGGAACCAGCGTGTCCTGAGAGCCATGGATCACCAGCACCGGCTTGTTGGTCAGTTTCGGCATCGCC
>DAOWHI010000226.1 GCA_030641505.1 Gemmatimonadota bacterium
CGCGCGCTCGATCATGTTCTCGAGCTCGCGAATGTTCCCAGGCCAATCGTAGGTATGTAGAAGCTCTAGCGCACGGTCGTTGATGCCTTCGATTGGCTTGCCGACCTCTCCACTGATCGTCTGGAGAAAATGCGTCACCAGCGGCCGGATATCCTCCTTGCGGCTCCGCAGGGGCGGGATCTCTATGGGAACGATATGGAGTCGATAGTAGAGGTCCTCCCGAAACGTTCCATCCTCGACCAATGGACCCAAATCCTTGTTGGTGGCGCTTATGATTCTGACATCGACGCTAATCGTCTCCTCCCCACCGACTCGCTCGATCTCTTTCTCCTGTAGCACCCTGAGCAGCTTGATTTGGGTCGGTGCTGGGATGTCAGCGATCTCATCCAGGAAGAGCGTGCCCTTGTGAGCCAGCTCGAAACGCCCTTTCCGCTGTTTGACGGCACCAGTAAAGGCCCCTTTCTCGTGTCCGAAGAGCTCCGATTCCAGCAGGCTCTCAGCCAATGCCGAGCAATTGACCTTGATGAACGGGCCGTCGCTTCTAGGGCTCGCGCGGTGAATGGCCCGCGCCACCAGTTCTTTACCGGTCCCGCTCTCGCCATAGATATAGACCGACGAGCTCGTCCCCGAGATCTTGCGCACTGAGTCGAAAACCTTCTGCATCGAGGCGGAGTGGCCGACGATCTCGCCGAAATGATGTTCGACCTCTTCACGCAGGTATTCGGTCTCGGCGCGCAAGGCGTCGCGCTCGCGCTTTATCGCACGGGTAGCGAGCGCACGATCGACTTTGACGCGAAACTCTTCAGGATCGAACGGCTTGGTGATGAAGTCGACCGCTCCCCGCTTCATCGCTTCGACCGCGATATCGATCGTTCCAAACGCGGTGATCAATATGACTTCCGGCTGTCCGGGGTACGGTCGCCCGCGTAACGCGTCCAGGACGTCGATACCGCTCATCCCTTCCATCTTGAAGTCGGTAATCACAAGATCAGTGACACTTTCCCTGCAAAGCGCTAGCGCGTGCTCCCCATTGGGGGCGACAGCGACATCATGGCCCGCACGAGTCAGCATCGCTTCCAATCCCTCTCGCATGGTGGGGTTATCTTCGACAACCACGATTCGCGCCATGAAGCCATCCTTAGACCCTGACATCGTCAACGCCCCAACGCCGCCGGCTTTTCGATCGCCCGGAACCTGCCGCCGCCAGTACCCGACGCGGGCAGAGAAATGAAGAACATTGTCCGCTCGTGAGGTACGCTCTCGACCCAAATATCGCCATCATTCTCTTCAATAATGGATCGCACAATCGACAATCCCAGACCGACGCCAGACCCCTTGGTCGTAAAGAACGGGTCGAAGATCCGTTTGACCTGCTCGGGCTCGATTCCGAACCCGTAGTCCTTAACAGTGATCCGCACCTTGTTTTCCACCTGGCGCCCCCGAACCTCGACCTTGCCACCTTCCGATGACGCCTGTATCGCGTTCTTGACCAGGTTTAGTATCGCCCGCTTTATTTGCTCGACGTCGGCGTGAACGCTGATTTCATCGTCGACCAAGTCGACCGACACTTCGACGTCGCGGGCGTCAGCGTCAGCCGTCAGCAAGAAACTCACGTCGTCGAGCAGCTCCGATAGCGAGAAGGGCTCCAAGATGGGACGACGCGGGCGCGCGTAGATCAGAAATTCGTTAATGATCGTCTTCAGGTGTTGGACCTCGCGAATGATCTTCTCCAAGTGCGAGCGACGGTGATCCTCCACCGGCAAGTCATCCCGCAGAAGGCCAGCGAAGATCTCAATGCCTCCCAGCGGGTTTCGTATCTCGTGAGCAACGCCGGCGAGCATCGTCCGCAGATGGCGGTCTCGTCTCACAATACCCTTACGCATGTTCTCTAAGGCGTCACCGAGATATCCGATCTCGTCATGTGTATCGACTGTGACCGGTTCGGTCATCTCGCCGCGCTCCATTCGTTCAGCAGAGCGAACAAGTGCACCGATCGGTTCTGAAAGTGACCGTGCGAACACCACGCCGACGATGACCGTGAGCAGGATCGCTACCAGCGAAAGCAGCACCGTCAGCTGTCGGAAATCGTTGAACACCTCGAGGAAGGCCAGTGACAGGTCGACCCCGAACACCGCCACCACATCACGTTCGGTGCCCTCCGGATCGCGGTAGCCGATGAGCGGGGCGAACGCGGTTTGATAAACAGCACCCGATCGATCTGTGAAGGGCACCGTCAGGACCGCTTCACCGGCGAAGGCACGGTCGATCTCAGCGGCGTAGTTGTCGAGTTGTGGAGAAACGACGCCGATGTCCATGTCCAGTGAATCGGTGGAGGCCAGGATCCGATGTTCACGATCGAAGATGTACGCTTCACGAACTCCGAGCCGATCCTTGATCTGTCTCAGCTGTCCCTGAGCGATGGCTCGCGTGCGAGGTCCAAGGTCACCCACTAGCACCGTCGTCAGCTCGGGGTCGAAGACGAGTCCCCCGGCCTCGGCTACCGCCAGCAAACGGTTCTCCATCTCGCGGCGAACGTGCCCGGTCGCGACCCGATACCAGACGTAGGCGCTCGCCACGACGAGCATCGTGACCAGCGCGATGAAGGTCACGATGAGCTTGCTGCGGATCTGTCTTCGGCGTGCTCCCGGCATTCCTAGGTACCTGCTATCCCCCGATGATAAAATTGCTTAGACCGCCTGGTGTGTCAAAACGCGCGAGGTCGTGCCGACGCCTGGAAGCAACTAATGGGTGAGGGCGTAGACGAAGACGTTGGCTCCCATCTCCAGCGCCGCCCGACGGATCTCGACTGGATCGCCGTGGACCTCCGCGTCCTCCCAACCGTCCCCGAGATCGGTATTGAACGAATAGAAGACCACCAGTCTCCCGTCATAGAACACCCCGTACCCCTTTGGGGGTCCGCCAGTGTGCTCATGGATCTTGGGCAAGCCCTCTGCGAACCGGAACCGGGTTCGAAAGATCGGATGCTCTGGAGGCAGCTCGACCAACCGCTCATCGGGAAAGATTCGCGCGATCTCCCGTCGCAGCGAGGGGTCGATGCCGAAGTTGTCGTCGGCGTGCAGCATGCCTCCAGTCGTTAGGTAGCCGCGTAACGCCAGGACCTCTTCGTCAGTAAGCCGAATCTCGCCATGACCGGTGAGGTACAGCAGTGGGTAGCGATCGAGGTCGGGGTCGGTGGCACGCACGATCGCCTCGCGATCGGCGGTTGGGAGCCCAACCTGTTCACGAACGAAGGTAAGCAGATTGGGCAGCGACGTGGGGTTCCCGTACCAATCACCGGGTTCGTACTGAAGCCGAGCGATGGTCAGCGACGTCGATGGCGGCGTCAGCGACCGACCGCCAAGACCCTGGCCCTGAAGCGGAGAACCGGTGACCACCACGGCGGCGACCGCTGCGACTGCCAACGGTTTCATTGGGGGTCTCCGGCGCGGTCGTCCGGCCCATGCACGGCGCGGTAGATGGCGTTGCGAGCCGCCGGGTACGCGCAAGTCATCACCTCGACGCGATCGCGTGCGCTCATCGCGTGTCCGGCACGCGATTGCTCGAGTCGTGCCAATGCGGTGGGCCACGGCAGTGCGGCTGCGTCACTCGTGCCCGAGCCGCCCACCACGAGCACACACTCGCCCTTGACCGGTTTCTCACGGGCTACCAGGCTGTGGCTCACCTCTTTGGCAGTTCCGGTGACGAACTCTTCATGCAACTTGGTCAGCTCCCGAGCCAGGCAGACGGGCCGATCGGGGGCCAGATCGGTGATCACGGCCACCGTCGCGCCGACTCGTCCCGGCGCCTCGTAAACGACGATCGTCTCCGGGCGGGTGAGTGCCTCACGCCACCACGATTCCCTTCCACGGCGTGGCGCAAAACCCAGAAACGCGAAGCGATCGGTCGGCAACCCGCTGGCCGCTAGCGCGACCAAGAGCGCGCTCGGCCCGGGAACGGGAACGACCTCGATCCCTCGCTGCCGCGCGGCGACGACCAGTCGGTACCCGGGGTCCTGGATCGCCGGCATCCCGGCATCCGTAACCAGCGCCACGTCGTCTCCGGTCTCGAGCCGAGCGATTACTGTAGGGAGCGCTGTATCGATGTTGTGATCGTGATAGGCGATGATATCCGGCATCGAAACATCCAGCCACGCGAACAGCCGGCGACACGTCCGCGTATCCTCACAAGCGACCGCCGGCACGTCGGCTAGGACCTGGCGGCCCCGGGACGTCATGTCGCCACGGTTTCCGATGGGGGTGCCGACCAGGTACAGCTTCGCCGGTTCACCGATCGTCATTCCGGTTCCCGACGGATCGCCGCTCCCAACTGTCGCAATCGCTCATCGATGCGCTCGTACCCACGATCGATTTGCGCAATGTTCTGAATAACGGATTCGCCAGAGGCAGCCAACGCGGCGATCAGCAAAGCCATCCCAGCCCGGATGTCGGGGCTCGATATGCGCTCGCCTACCAGCGGCGTGGGACCGCTGACCACGGCTCGATGCGGATCGCAGAGGACGATCCGGGCACCCATCGTGAGCAGTCGATCGACGAAGAAGAGGCGGCTTTCGAACATCTTCTCGTGGATCAGAACCGTGCCCTCCGCTTGCGTCGCCACGACCAGAAGAATCGACGTCAGATCCGCTGGAAGTCCGGGCCAAGGGGCGTCATCGATCTTCGGGATCGCACCACCGGAATCGTCCCTAATGCGGAGTCGTTGGCCGGCCCGTATATGGATATCGTCGCCGTTCACCTCGATCTCGACCCCTAACCGCTCGTAGCAGAGTCTGATCATGGCCAGATTGGCGACGCCCGCGCCCTTGATCGTCAGCGCGCCGTCAGTAACCGCGGCCAACCCCACGAACGATCCGACTTCAATGTGATCCGGCTGGAGTTGGTGATTCGTTCCGCTCAATGCGGCTACGCCGCGGATCTCCAAGTGATTTGTTCCAATCCCTCGGATATCGGCACCCATCCCGGTCAGCATCCGGCAAAGCCCCTGAATGTGCGGCTCCGAGGCAGCATTCGCGATCCGGGTCGTGCCCTTGGCGCGCACGGCCGCCATGATCGCGTTCTCGGTTCCCATGACACTGGTTTCGTCGAGAAAGACATCCGCGCCAGTCAGTCCGCGCGGCGCCCGGATCACGTATTCCCGGTTCTTGACCTCGACCTCGGCGCCGAGCGCGCGGAACGCCAACAAGTGGGTGTCAACGCGGCGCAGTCCGATCCTGTCACCGCCTGGCGTAGGCAGGTGCACCTCGCCGCGGCGCGCCAGCAGCGGCCCGGCAAGCAGAAACGAACCGCGAATCCGCCCCGCCAACTCACCCGGAATCGGGCCTTCGCAATCGGGACGAATAGTGTACTTATTGGCGATCTCGTCCTCTACGGTACAACCAACGGCTTTGAGCAGTTCGACCATCGTGCGGATATCGCTGACATCTGGGATCGAGGTGAGCCCTACGGGTCCGTCGGCCAAAAGGGTCGCTGCGAGACACGGTAGCGCCTCGTTCTTGTTCCCGGCCGGAGTCATCGTTCCGCTTATCGGCCGACCACCGGTGACGATGAACTTCTCCACGCGCTTTCCCTTTCGATCAGTCGGCGAGCGCCAACACGCCGCGCTCGATCCCGTTGTGGTCGCGATAGGTCGAAAGATGCTCCAACCCGCCGGTAGCGGCGATCATCGCCTCCACACCACTGGCTTGCCCAGCGCCAACCTCTAGCGCCAGTAGTCCCGCCGGACGAAGGCGGTCGGCCGCCGCCGCGACGAGGGCAGCCAATGCCTCATCCCCTCGCGGCCCGGCGAAGAGCGCCGCTTCCGGCTCCCAATCGACAACCTGTGGCTCGAGCAGTGCCCGTTCTCTGTCGGCAAGGTATGGTGGGTTGGCGACCACCGCATCCACGCGAAGCCGCGGGGTGAGCGCGGCCAACCCGTCGGCCACGACCCATCGCGTCCGCCGACTGTGGGACCGATCGGCGTTACCACGCGCAACCGCTATCGCGCCGGGGCTCGAGTCGATCCCCAAGACCCAGTCGAGACCATCCAGCTCTTGAGCCAGAGCACACGCGATCGCGCCCGAACCGGTGCCGACGTCGACCAACCGCCATCCACCACTCGGGGCACGGCCGTGCCTGCTCTCCGCGCGCGCCCACTCGAGTACCTCGTCCACGAGTTGCTCGGTTTCGGGTCGAGGGATCAAGACCCGCGGATCGACTGCCAGTTCGAGATCGCGAAACCCCGCCTTGCCGGTTATGTACTCGATCGGCTCGTGCGCTGAACGGCGTCGGACGCGCTCGCGGTAGGCATCGATCTCACCTGCGCTCACCGGACGATCGAAGTCGAGATAGAGGTCCAGCCGCCGACAACCGAGAACGTCGGTTAGCAAGTACTCCGCAGATAGTCGAGGCGCAGGGATGCCGCGTTTCTGAAAATACTCCGTGGTGGCGCGAACCAGGGTCAACACCGTCCAGCCCACCATCATCGAGCAGAGCTCCTAAGCGTGGACGGCCAGGATCGCGTCCTCTTCTCCGTCGTCGTCTTCGAGAATCCACTTGATCTCCAGCGGATGGTCGGGGTCCTCGTTGACGTAATCCTCCAGATCGGGGATTTGCTCGTCGTCGACTTGTATCGCGATCAATCCCCCCGGCCGCAGCCGAAGCGCCGCCTCATCCAATAACTGCTTGACGAGCTCGTCGCCGCTCGGCTCACCAAAGAACGTTTCCAGCGGTTCCCACTGAAGGCTCTCCTCGGTCAAGAACTCCTCGTCCCCGGGGTTCAAGTAAGGCGGGACCGCACAAATGATGTCAAAGCACGGCTCCGGCCGAAACGCGGATAGCCAATCGCCCGCCATCGGCTGCACGCGGTCAGCGACGCCGTGCCGCCGAGCGTTGCGGCGAATCAGATCCAGCGCTAACGGATCGATGTCGACGCACACCACCTGACTCGGCTGGATCGGGCCCATCGCCAACGAGACCCCCAGTGCTCCGCAGCCGGCCCCGAGATCGGCGATCCGCCAATTGTCACGCGAGACGGCACGCTCCTCGACCCACTCCTCGATTTCATCACACAGCTCCTCGGATTGAAACCGCGGCAGGAACACGCCGTGCTGGATCTCCATCAGCTCATCCCGAAAGTCGGTCACCCCGATGATGTACTGGTACGGCTCGTTTTCCTCGCGCCGGTCGACCAGCCCCCAGAAGTTTCGCGTTACATCGGGTCGGACCGTCTCGTCTCCACGTTCGTCGAGATCATCCGGGTCGTCGACTCCCAACGCGTGCGCCAAGAGCCACAGAGCGCTGGCATCGGGGAACTCGACCTTGCGCTTTTCCAACCGTTTCTCGGCTTGGTCCAGCAGTTGATCGACCGTGGCGGCGGAGTCAACCTTCATCCCGAGATCCGTTCGGCCTGATCGGCCAACACCAACGCTTCGATTAGCTCCTCCAGATCGCCATCCAACACGCCGTCAAGCTTGTACAGCGTCAGATTGATTCGGTGATCGGTCACCCGGCCTTGCGGAAAATTGTAGGTCCTAATCTTGGCGCTTCGGTCACCGGTACCGACTTGTGCCTTGCGACTCTGGGCACGCTCAGCCTGTTGCTCGGCGATCCGACGGTCGAGCAAGCGGCTCCTCAAAACCTTGAGAGCCTTGGCCTTGTTCTTGTGCTGGCTCTTCTCGTCCTGGCACTGGACCACCAAGCCCGACGGGGCATGCGTGATCCGGACCGCGGAGTCGGTGGTGTTGACGCTCTGCCCGCCGGGACCGGACGAGCGAAACACATCGATCTTCAGATCGCTTTCGTCGATCTTCACGTCAACCTCCTCGGCCTCTGGCAGCACGGCGACAGTCGCCGCCGATGTGTGAATCCGACCCTGCGACTCGGTCTGGGGCACTCGTTGAACCCGGTGAACACCGCTCTCGTGCCGAAGTACGCCAAATGCCCCTTCCCCGTGAACGAGCGCCACCGCCTCGCGCACCCCACCGGAGTCGGAGGGCGAAACGTCGATCAGCTCGATCTCCCAACCGCGCCGCTCGGCGTACCGCCTGTACATGCGCAATAGCTCGCTCGCGAACAGCGCCGCCTCCTCGCCACCGGTTCCGGCTCGCACCTCGACCATTGCGTCTTTGTCGTCCAGCGGGTCGCGGGGTACCAAGAGTTGGCGCAACTCGTGCGCCAGGTGCTCGACCTCGGATTCAAGCTCGGGGATCTCAGCCCGGGCCAACTCCTGCAGGTCTGGGTCCTCGGACTCGCGCAGAACTTCCCGATCCTCGTTGAGCCTGCGAACCACGCTCTCCCACACCTGAGCGGCTGCTAAGACCGGCGCCAGATGACGGTGCTCGCGTGCGAGATCACGCAGTTGATTGCGATCGCGGCTGACGTCGGGGTCAGCCAGCAACCGCTCCACCTCTGCGTGGCGCGCTCTCAGTTCCTCGATCCTCTGAATCAATTCCATGTCGGCTCTCTGCCATCAGCGTCGGAACGCAAAAGAGCAGGGTCGCCCCCTGCTCTCGCACCGAACGGGTCGACCGCCGGCGCGGTCCCCCACCACCGCTTGGCGTAGTTAGGCGTCGGCCGTCGCCTCGGCTTCCTCAGCCTCGGTTTCAGCCGGCTCGGCCTCGTCCACTGCGGCTCCGCTGTGGCTGTCCGCCAATCCGTACTTGGCGCGGAACTTCTCGACCCGTCCCGCTGTGTCCACCAGTTTTTGCTTGCCGGTGAAAAAAGGATGGCAACTGGAGCAGATCTCGATATGGATCTCGGGCATCGTGGACCGCGTCTCGATGATGTTGCCACAGGCGCAGATGATCCGAGACTCGACGTACTCGGGGTGGATTCCGCTCTTCATATTGGCTCCGGTTTTCTATGGTGAAATGACAAGCTTGAGGTACTAAAGCTACGGTCCTGGTCGTCTAGCGACAACCGCGAGCCGATCACCCTAGCCCCTTCTTCCGATTTCGCACGCACAGACCCGCCCACAGGATGAACGCTCCGAACGGGGCCCAATTCCCCCAGCGCGTGTACGGTGTCTCTATTCCCGGGATCGGGAGATCGGCGACCACGACCGCGAAAGTGTACAGCGAGGTCGCGACGCGAACCCGCCCCATCGGGTCTACCCATCCGGATATCCCGGTGTTGGCCGCTCGCAATACCGACACCCGACTCTCCACTGCCCGAAGCGACAGGTGGCTTGCGTGTTGATGCGGTGCAGCGGTAGGCCCAAACCACGCATCGTTCGTGATGTTGAGGAGCATCTCGGCACCGTTCCGCACCAGACGCCGCGACACGTTGGGAAACACGGACTCGTAACAAATCGTGGCCGCAAAGCGATGCCCACCCACGGTCCACGTGGGCCACGTTTGACCCGGCGCGAACTGGCCGGTCCAGGATGACATCCGCTCGAAGAATGCGGTCGCGGCCCCGGGGATAAAGGGCACTCTCTCGGCTACCGGCACGAGTCGCCGTTTGGCGTAACGACCGTCTGCGATCGCTCCGGGCCGCACGAGATAGGCGGCGTTGTACACGCGGTAATCGGCGACGTTCGCACCGCTCCTACCGCTCAGCGTGTCGGCGTCGTTCGTGCCGGTAAAAATCGGCGCCCCTATCTCCGACGCTAGACCCGGGACAAAGATCCGAGCTCGCGGATCGTAGCGCAAATAGACCGGCACTGCGCTTTCGGGCCACACCACCAGCTGTGGGTCTTGCTCGTTCGCGCGTCGGGTGAGCCGAGCGAGCCGTTCAAGAGGCTGCTCGTCGGCTACGCTTGGGCCCGATCGGGGGAACGGGAGCAGGCGCGCGAGATCCTGGCAGAGATCCACGAGCTCGAGGACGATCCCCGTTGGGTGAACGGCCTCGCCGATGCTGCGCTAGTCTACGGTGCCTTGGGCGACAACGACCGGGCGTTCCGACTACTGGATCAGGCGGTC
>DAOWHI010000101.1 GCA_030641505.1 Gemmatimonadota bacterium
GCGGTCCGCTGCTCGACGAGCGCCCGTGCGTCGAACGCCATCCGTTCGGTGTAGAGCCCAGCCTGATCGGTCCGCATCTCGCGCTGGTACGTAAATGTCCCCGAGACCGTCTTGCCCAATCGCGCGTTGACATCGAACCCCGCCAACCGGGCACGCTTGTCGGGCGCGAAAACATCGGCCTCACGCAGTAGGTCGCCGTCGCGTGGCGCGTTCAGCCCGCGCGCCAGACTCCAGCCGTAGAATACTTCGACCCGCAACGGCTCGACACCGCGCCACAACACGGATCCTCCATCGAAATTGTAGTAGCCGAGTCCCGACGTGCGACTCAACCGCCCCCCGCGCAGCCGGAAATCCGCACGATCGTAGCTGACATAAGCGGTGATCGCTTCGAGGTCCTGGCTGCTGCGTGGCCAGAAACTGTCGGTCCCGTACCGCCCGCGTAGATGAACGTTGGCCGCTAGACCGCGGATCCCGGGCCACGCGATCAGGCTCAGATCCTGAGTCACGACCGAGATCGACTCCTCTTCGTCTGCTGATTGGAACCAGCGACAGAACTCATCGGGGATGCAGCTCACAACCGTCCCGTCCTCCAAGACGCGACGGACGCCATCGCCGGCGACTGCCCCCTCGGGGAGGCTGTCGCGTTCCAAACCGCGCAGTTCGAGGAAACTCCCCGCGACTCGGAACTCGCCGCGATACCCCTGGGCCATCAAGCACTCCGGACCCAGCAGCACCGCGAGGGCAAGGGCAACTCCTGCTAACCAGTGACCTCTCATCCTCTCCTCCTAACGGTAGCCGAACAGCATTGTGAGAATAATCAGAAAAATCAGCGTCAATCCAACCCCGAGAGCGAAGAAACCGAAGATCTTGAATCCCCGCTCTACGTTCTCAGGGTAGGGATCAACCAGTCGCTCCTCCAGCTCACCAGAGGCAACGAGCTTTTCATACTCTTTTGGCTTGTCGTGCTTCAACTCATCGAGCGCAACACGCCCGGTAAAGATGACCGGGTCCATCGGGAACTTGTCCAGGCGAAAGTGCGTGTTGAAGAAGTGGACGGTGAAAATGAACGCCACCGCCAGCAGGGCTTCATCACTGTGGATAATGGTGGCGATGTTGATCGATCGACCGGGCAGAACGTAGGTAAACAACTCCGGGAACCAGAGCATGAGACCCGAGATGCCGATGACGATCATGCCCCAGAAGACGGCGAAGTAGTCGAACTTCTCCCAATACGTGTACCGCCCGTACCGTGGGCGCGGTCCAAACCCAAGGAACCACTTCCACGACCCAATGAACTCGGTGAGATCGTTCCTATTGAACACCAGAGAGTCGGCGCCAAAAACGACCTGCCGCCAACTCTTACCTGAGCGCTCTTTTTGGCGCTTCACATCCCAAAGATGAACCGCAAAAATCGCCAGTAGCGTGATCGCACCAACACGATGCAGGACCCCCGTGGTGACAAAACCGCCAATGATGGAGGCCGTGAATTGGGCCCACCCCGTATATGAAAACTTCAACACCATGCCCGTGATCGCGAGCGTGAAGAAACTGAGCAACATCACCATGTGGAGCATGCGCTGGAACGGGGTGAACCGCTGGTAGAGCTTCTCGCCCCTCGCTGGCTTCGGTCGCTTCCACTCACCGGGCGTACGCCAGAGTCTCCACATCCAGGCCAGAACGTGGAACATCGCGAACGTCAGCGTCCCGACTAGCAGCGCGGTCATCGCCCAGAACGTCCAGAACAGGAATGGATACTTGTCTGGATCGTGGTGTGTCGCGTGCGTGAGATACCCGGCGAACCGACGGTGCGCTCCCCCGTGACACTGACTGCACGTCTCGACAATGCTGCTTCGACTCAGCGTCGACCCAAGGTCGTCGACCGGCAAAATGTTGTGCGTTCCATGACAGTCGTAGCATTTCGCCGCCCCGGCATCACCGAGACGCGACACTTTCCCATGATAGGTCTCGAAGAACGTCTCCGACTCGTCGGTATGGCACCTTCCACATTGATCCATCATCAGCAAACGGAAGTCAGCCCGGTCCGTTCGGCTGATCGTGTGCGAGGTGTGACAATCCTTACAGGTGGGAGGTTGCCGGTCGGAATCCGTGGCTTCTGTGGTCGCGTGGATGCTTTTCTCGAACTCCTCCTGGATGCCGTGGTGACACGTGCCGCAGGTGTCAGGGATGTTGTCCGAGTGAACCGTCGATGCCAGGTCATCCGCGGCCTGCTCCCCGTGGGCCGTGTGACAGTTGGTGCACATGGCGGTTACAACCAGGCCGCTTTCCAGCAGACCCTTGCCGTGAGTGCTCATCTCGTAGCTCTGGACGATGTCCGGATCATCGAGACCGATTCGCACCGCTGCCGCTTCTCCCTTGCGATGGCAACGGGCACAGAGCTCGGGCACGTTGCGTGGAAACGTCGGTGACGCGGGCTGCGACTTGTCTTGCGTGGCGTGCTTGGAGTGACAGTCCAGACAAACCGGCGCGTCGGGATCGCCTTGGGCGGCTAGCGTTCCGTGGATGCCCAAGTCGTACTGCCCGACTTGCTCGGCATGGCAGACGCTACAGTCCACGTTCGAGACCACTGTCTCGCACGGTCGGCTCAGCGATGTCGTGACTTCGGTGTGGCATTGAGCGCAGGCAGTGCCCGAATGGTCGGTGGCGTTATAGGCTTGTTCGTCCACGTAGAGGGAGATCGTCTGACTGTTCTTCTCCATCGTCAGCTCGGAGTCCCCATGACAGGCCAGACAATCCGAGTTGGCCGAGCCCGCCGCATAAAAGACGCCGCGGATCTTGTGCGGTGAGTGGCAATCCGGACACGCAGGGATCTTGTCCGGGTCGGTCCTCCACAGACTCCCCTCGATCACTTGACGGTGAACCCGCTCGATTTGGGCGTGGCATCGGGTGCACGTCCTCGCCACGTTCACCTTGTGGATGCTCGATCGCCGATCGGTGTGCGGCAGGATCCTGTGTGCGGTATGACAAGATGTGCAGACGGCGGTCACGGTCAGACCCTGACGGAACAGCCCTTCCCCGTGCATCGACAGCGAGTAGTTCTCGAGGATCCTCTCTTGCGGGATATCACGCGTGCGGGAGACGGGTGAGCCCTCGTGGTGACACTCTCCGCAGAGGAAGGGGATGTTCATGACGTTCGTCGGCGATCCTGGGCTCGTGCTGCGCTGAACGTCATGGCGTCCGTGGCAATCGACGCAACTCGGGGCCAGCGGGTCTCCCCTGGCCGCTGCCTGCCCGTGAAGCGACGTGGCGTGCTGGGACGCCTGCCGGCCGTGACAGCCAGAACAGTCCACTGCGGCTGACTCTTCGGGGTGTGGAAACGTCATCCCTTGATGGCAAGCGACGCACTGCACGTTGGTGGCTCCGTGAACCGATCGTTCGTATACCCGACGATTGACGACCAGCCGCGAACCGTCCTCCCGGGCCGCAAACATCGCCGCGTTCTCGTGACACACGAGGCACGTGTCGTTCTCCTGAGCTGACAGCGTTGCAGCCGTGCCCAGCCCAGCCGCGACGACGAGCGTTGAGGCGACGGCTGCGACCGTACGCATCGCTACCTCCAACCTCCCTGAATGAGGGCCCAAATAATTAGCCCGATCAACAGGATGCCGAGGCTGAGACCGATCAACCCGAGAGAGACCGACCACAAGTAGGCGGCGCGGGACGGTGGTGGGGCGATCATCTCTTCGATCCGTCCCTCCCGGGACAGCCGCTCGTACTGGAGCGGGTGCTCCTCCTTCATGTAATCGAGTGTTGCGCGCCCAGTAAACATCACGACATCAACCGGGAACTTCTCAGGACGCAGGTTCACGTTGAAGAAGTGAATGGTGAAGATGATTCCGGTCGCCAGCAGCGCCTCGATGCCGTGAATGATCGTCGCCACGTTGAACATCCAACCGGGCAGAATCCGTGAGAAGAAAACCGGAAACCATAGGACCAGTCCGGAGCCGCCGATGACGGCCACACCCCAGAACTCACCCCAGTAGTCGAGCTTGTCCATGTAGTTGAAACGGTCAAAGCGGGGTCGTGGGCCCTTCCCAAAAAACCACTTGAACATGTCTCTGATGTCCTGGAAGTCTTTAGGCCCAGCGACCATCGAATCCGGTCCCCAGAAAAAGCGTTTCTTGTCGGTGCTCTTGGCGATTCGATACGTCAAATGACCGACGTGGATAAAGAAGTATCCAAAGGTGATCACCGCACAGATACGGTGGATCAATCCCGCTGCTTGGAAGCCACCGACCAGCCGTATGAGCGCCCTGGCCCATGGCATGTGCGAGTAGAGGAGCGGCGTGCCGGTGATCACGAGCCCAAAGAACGACACGATGACCATCGCGTGGAGAACGCGCTCGAGCGGCGAGAATCGCCAGATGTACGGTCCAGCCCCCCGATCCGAGGATGCCAGCCTACGTGCCATGCCCGGACCCCCTTCGTCGTACGCGTTCGATCGCCAGTCGGCCCAACCAAAGCGCCGAGTGCAAGCCGAAAAACGACCACACACTCACCAACAGCGTCGTCATGAATAGCCAGCTCCAGAAGAGAACCGGGTATCTCTCCCGGTCGCCTGCGTCACCGTGAGCGTAATAGCGAACAAAGTTCTGATTCGCCTCCGGATGACACTTCGCGCACGTGGCTACCAGGTTCAATGGATGAACGGTCGACTCGAGATCGGTGGCCGGGCGCATGTTGTGCGGGGTGTGACAGTCGCTGCACTTGGCGGTGAGCTCAAAGCCGAGCTGTGTTACCTGCCCGTGGTACGTGCTGAAGTACGTCTCATAGACGTCCTGGTGACACTTGCCGCACTCCTCGACGATACCCACAAACCACTTCGGCTCGTCCGCCTCCACGATGCTGTGCGCGGAGTGGCAATCGACACACGCCGGCGCCAAATACCCCTCCGGGGTGCGCACGTCCGTGCGATAGGCTTCGCCGTGTGCCGATCCCTCCTCGTATGTCTCGAGGACTCCCACATGACAAATGCCGCACGTCTTTACCACGTTCACCCGGTTCACCGATGACTCGGGCGACTCGACCGGTAACACTCGGTGGGATTCGTGACAATCGTTGCAAGTGGCTGAGATCGCCAGACCGGCTTCGTCGACCGCCACCCCGTGAACGGTCTCGTGGTACTGCTCGACCGCGACCCGCGCTTGTGCCTCCTCGGGAGAGGAGAAGTACGTGCCGATGATGCGTGGATCGGCGTGACAACGGCCACACAGCGTGGCCACGTTGAGCGGGTAGGTCGGCGAGCGGCGATCGTCTATCCCGTATACCGTGTGTGTTCCGTGGCAACTCACACAGGTCGGCGCGTCCCCGCTGTCGATCACGTTGAGCGCGTGAACCGACACTTCCCAGTCGATTTGCTCTAACTCATGACACGTCCCGCAACTCACCGCGGCGAGAGGTCCATGAGGGTAGCCCACGGCAGGACCGGGATGACAGTCCGCACAATTGAGATCCCGATGGACGGTGTCCAACAGGATCGAATCCGAGACGAGCAACGCGTTCTCTCGTTCGGGCGTCGCCTTGCCAACGAGAAAATCGGGATCGCCGTGACAGACGCCGCAAGTCACGATCGATGGTTCCTGGCTCTCGACTTGGGCAGCGGCCGCCGATGCATCGGGGCCCACCCCAAGACCAAACACGAGCACGACGGGCAGCAGGCTTCGCAATGCTCTCGCTCGTCCTCGTTCGCGCTCACGCATGAGTCACCCTTTGGGGGTAAGCTTCAACCCCCGGTCAACTGGTCCCCTCTGGCGCCCCGGCCATGGCCGGAATCTGGTGGCACTGAGTGCACTCCACCGGCGCGTTATGCTTGATCCGATCGGTGTGACAAACGGTACAAACCTTCCGACTCCATTCGGTGATACCCGCGATCTTCGCCCCGTGACAAACCGCACATTGGCCATGCATCGCCGGCGTGTGCTTCTCGATCGTGCCCTGCTGATGGCAACCGACGCAGGTCACTTCGGGTCGATGGTGTCGTTCGTGGCAGGTGGCGCAATCAAGCCCTCGTGCGCCCATCGCGGGCGGGGTGTGGCATGTGGCGCAGGCGAGTCCCGCACCGCGATGGACGTCATGAGAGAAGTTGCCGGTTGGATGCGCGATCACCGATGACGGGGCTCCACCGGGCCCTGAGTGGCAACGGGCACAGTTCATGGGCCGAATCTGCGAGTGGTGACACGTGTCGCACGTTTCTCGTGAGTCGATCGTCGTGCCCCCATGTTCATCCAGGGATGTATGGCAGTCGGCGCATTGCAACCCCGCCGTCGTGACGTGGGGTCGGTGATCGAACCGCGCACCCTGGAACTCCACCTGCAGGTCTTCCGCTCCCAGGTGACAGCGTAGACAGATGTTCTTCCTGACCCGTGTACCGAGGTCCACGTCATCGACCGAGTACGGGAGCCCACCGGTCTCGATCGCCTCGCGCACCAGGTCAACGGCCGCGGCAAGCAACTCGTCGGCGTAGGTGATGTTGTGCGCTCCCTTGCCGACGCTAACGAACTCGACGTTCTCGCTCGCCAGGCCGATCAGGCTATCGACGGTGGCGCGGGTGCGTACCGGAGCCGAACCCGCTCGGCCCTGCGCCCCGGCGACGACCGCTTCGACACGACGGACCCTCTGTTCCATCTCCTGTTGCCAAGATGGGAGAATGTTGGCGTAGCGGATGCCGTGGCACGACAGGCACGCCGCCTCACCGGCTCGCTGTACTTGATCGTGACCCTCCGTCTCGCTCGGAAGACCATGACACCCACGACAGGAGACGCGCGCCAGGAACATGAAGCTCGGCATGCTCTCAGTCGCGTGCCCACCCGTGCCCGCGTACATCCGTCGTTGCAGATCGTGAACGTCTTGATGGCAGCTCGCGCAGTCGAGCTGGAACGTCGATGCGAGCGAGGTTACTCGATGCTCGATCGGCGTGTGGCACTGGGCACACTCGATGTTGTGATCGGCGAGATGGACCCTGTGGACCAGATCGATGTTCTCGTATTGATCGATCCTCTCGGGCTCGTTGTGGCAGGCAAAACAGCGGGTCTGACTGGCTCCGCCCGAGCCGCTGGTCACTTCTTCATGACAGCTAATGCACGAGGTGAGCTCGTCGACGTACCGTGGGTGGTCGACCACAAAGCCCGCGTCGGAGACCAACCGCGGGGGGTCGAGATGGCAGCCGGTGCATCCGGCCACGGGCTCTCCCGGCGGTCGATCCTTGAAGTGACAGAGGATACAGGTGTCCGCTGTGACTGCGACATGATCGCCCTGAACGATCTGGGAATGGCAAGCCGTGCATCGCAGCTGCTTGCCACGACGCAATTCCCCTAGGTGTTCCGCGTGGTCAAAGCGTATCCCTCGATAGTCGACTTCTGACTCGAGCTTGCGTTCAGAGTGACACCCCGAGCGCAAACACGAGGCGTCCTCGATCTCGGCCCAGGGCTTCATGCCGTACGCGCCGGTGACGTATTTCACGACCTGATTGGCGGCCTGGAACTTCCCCATCGCTTCGGCTTTGACGCCCGGCGCGTAGTGACACTCGATGCACGCCACATCGTTGTGGGAGGAGGTGGCCCACGACTCGTAGTATGGCTCCATGACATGGCAGTTGAGACAAAAGCTCGGTTGGGCACTGTATTCGATAAACCCGACCGCCCCGACGGCAATGACGATTACCGCCAGAATGGAGACCTGAATGGCGATCCTCAGCGGCCGTGAGAAACGCGCTAGCAGGTCGTGGAGAGTCCGCATGACACTCCTACTCCTTCAAACTGCGGAGCTTGAACCATCCCAGGACGATCGCGGATAGTGTTAGGAACCACACCGGCACCAACAACAGCTTGTGCTCCCATCGCTGCTCCGCACTGACCTCCGCCGTTGCCCGAATGTCCCGCGAGATCGACCCCACCCGTCGGCCCAGGTCTTCGAGTTGCTCTACATCGAGGCTGTGCTGGAATTCGGCGATCTGCAGATAGTCGGTGAGGGCGGTCTGATACCGAAGCCGGAGGTCGCTCACCTGCCAGCCGGCAACCACCAGCTCCCCGATCGCCTCGTCGGCGGTCTGTAAATCGTTCTCGGCGGCGACAATCAACTCCTCGGCTTCCACGCCAAGCTGTGCCGCGCGGCTTTCCGCATCGTGACACTCGAGGCAAGTCTCGGCGATCGCGTCCGACGGAACGCGCTCTGTCTGGTGGTTGCTGTGGCACGCCGTGCACCCGGGCAGGGCGCCGGCTTGGGCCGCGACGCCGTGAGGACCGTCATCGAACGCGCGCCGCACGAGCACATGACACTGGCCACAGACGTTCGCGATCTCGGTCACCTGCGGTGGCAGCGCAGCGTGGGACCCGTGACAACCCACACAGCTCGGCGACGCAAAGTTCTGTCCTTCGAACAACCCCACACCATGTGCGCTCTCCCGGTACAACTCGAACTGATCGGTCGTCAGGCCGTACTTCGCCATTAGGCTCTCGTCCTGGTGGCAATCGGCACACGTGCCAGGGATGTTGGCTGGGTGAACCCGACTCCGGGCGTTGTCCGGGGTGAGGATCGTGTGCGCGTCGTGGCAGTCGGTGCACGTCGGCGCGTCGGTATTGCGCTCCCCGAGCAGCAGTTGTCCGTGTCGACTGGTGCGGAACTCGGCGATTTGCCCTACGTGGAGGCCGTACTGCCGCATCCGGTCGGGATCGGAGTGACACGAACCACATAGCTCGACGGTGGCGAGCTTGTCCGGCGTGCCGATGTACGTGCCAGTATGGGCGGTGGATGTCTCCAAACTCGCGGGGTCGCCACCGTGGCAGTCGTGGCACCCGATGCCGCGCTCGGAGTGAATGCCTTCGATGAACGCCTTGCGCTTGTCGGCATGGCAGAGGACGCACCCGTAGACGGAGTCGGCCGCGGCCACTTGTGGCTGAGCGTCTTGAACGGTGATCGAAAAGGCGCCGCGCGACTCACCGAACACGGCCACCGTCGCCACTGCGACCGCGATCCAGCCGCGCTTCATTCAGGCCCCGATTGCGCCGGCTCGGCGATCTCGGTTGGGGTTGAGGCCCCAACGTCAGGGCCGGCGAACCGGAGTTGATGCCCCACCAGCCAGAGGATCGCGAACCCAACAAAGAAGACGACACCGAGCGCCGTGATCGGCCGGTGGCGTCGTTCCGGGTGCCGATCGAAGAGCGGGATAAACGCCATGCTCAACCCCAGAAGCGTGAAGAAAACGAAGCCCCACGGGCCGAAGAACCGAATCAGGGCGAGCGACACATCCACCACCACCCACGTCGAGACGAGTTCGCTCGGCGGCTCGACTGGCGAGGCGGGCTCGGCGAGCGGTCGCGGGAAGAGCGTAGCTAAGCTGATGACGATTGCGAGCACCACGACGGACACCAAGAACGATCGCAACAAATGATGGGGGAAGAAGGGGTGGCCCTCGGTCTCACTCTTGGCCGTCCCTCGGGGCGGCGCCACGCCTTGCGTGCGAATCATCCGAAAATGAAAGATGAGTAGTGCAAACGCGATCCACGGCAAGATGATCACGTGGAGCGCAAAAAAGCGGCTCAGCGTCGCGCCAGACACGAACGCGTCACCGGTCAGCGCGGTGACGATCAAACCACCGAGCAGCGGAAGCACCGCCACTGTGTTCAGGACCTCGGTCACCGTCCAGTACGCCCACTGATCCCAGGGCAGCAGGTAGCCCGTTGCGCCAAACATCAGCACCACGATCAACAACATCAGACCGATCAGCCAACTCGTCTCGCGCGGCGGCTTGTAGGCACCATCGAAGAAGACCCGCGCCATGTGAGCGAGGACGACGATCACGATCAGCGTGGCGGACCAAACGTGGACGTCGCGAACAAGCCAGCCGAAGGTCACACCTGTGACGATGTGCTGGATGCTGCCGTAGGCCTCCTCGGACGAAGGGCGATAATGCAACGACAGCAGCACGCCAGTGACGACCATGACCATGAACAGCAGGTAAGCGACGCCACCGAGTGCGTGCCGCCATCCCACGTGCGCGGGCAATCGGTGCGCCAACGCCTTGCGCAGCGCTTTGTCGATCGGCAACGAACGATCAATCGGTCCGTAGAGCAAACCGAAAAACCGCGGCGCGGTCAGGAAGCTGGCGTCGGTGCTGGCTTTGAGGTCGTCCCGAAAGCGACGCCGCCAGCGGGAGAGCACGTCTCGCGTACGATCGATCAGGTTAGCCACGGGTCAGATACACGACGCCGTCTCGAACGAAAACCGAGTAGCGTTGCAACGATTCGGTCGTCAGGCCGGTGACGACGTTCCCGCTCAGGTTGTACACGATGTAATTGCAGGGCGAGACCACGCGTTGGGATTCGGCGTCCCAGCGCAGGATGCAGCCATCGGTGGGCGATGTTCCCTGTAAGGCGTAGTACTCGCGCTCAGTCCGGCGCACGACGAGGATGATACGCTCCCCCCAGTTCTGCACGCGACTCGTTCCCACCTGGAAGGCGTCTTCGCTGACCACCGGCACCGCTGGCTGGGCCTCGGGAATCGTCAACGGCTTGGTCGAAAAGACGAACAGCACGATACCCAAGACCCAACCCGTAACGATCAGGAGACCGATCCCGATGAGCAGCAGTTCCTCGAAGTCGAGCCGCGGCTCTTTCTTCGCTGCTCGGGTGGCTGTTGGATCAGCGTCGGTCGCGGTCATGGCCCTCTGCCGCTGCTGCCTCCCAAAGAGAGGCGCCGCCGAACGCGGTCATCGTGGTCAGCGGCGCCTGTGTTCGCTCCGGCCGGGTTGGCCGGAGCCTGAGTTTCGTCACTTTCGGACTCGGTCGCTACCTCCCCACCTTGGCTTTGATCGCCTGTAGCTCGGCGTCCCAATCGACGACCCCCAGGTTGTTCATGACACCGTATTCCTCCTCGACGGCATCGAGGCTGGCGATGAGCAGCGCTTCCATCAGGAACGGGTTGTGGGCACTCGACCCGACAACCGTGTTGGTGCCGAAATCCGCGTTGCCAAAGGTCGCCAGGTGATA
>DAOWHI010000070.1 GCA_030641505.1 Gemmatimonadota bacterium
ATCGATGATCTGATGGAGGAGATCCGTCAACGTGAGGAAATGGGTGAGAAGGCCTTGGTGACGACGTTGACGAAACGTATGGCGGAGGACTTGGCCGACTATCTCAACGACGCAGGTGTACGGGTGCGGTACATGCATTCGGACATTAACGCGCTCGAGCGGATCGAGATCATCCGCGGACTTCGGACTGATGTTTTTGACGTTTTGGTCGGGATCAACCTACTCCGTGAGGGCCTTGATCTACCCGAGGTTTCGCTGGTGGGGGTGTTGGATGCCGACAAGGAGGGTTTTCTACGCTCTGCAACCGCGCTGATCCAGACCGCGGGTCGAGCCGCACGGAACGCCAATGGCAGGGTTGTACTGTACGCCGATCGAGTGACCAAGGCGATGGCTAGCATGATCGGCGAGACGGATCGAAGAAGGGCGATTCAAAAGGCCCACAACGAGACGCACGGCATCGTACCCGAGACGATTTACAAGACACGTGAACAGATCATGCAAACCACTTCAGTGGCCGATTCGCGTGGTGGGCCGAATCCGCGAAGCCGCGCGGTCCGAGAGCGATTGGCAGGAATGGCGCAGGAGCTTGAGCGAGAGGAGTTAGCCAAGTCGATCGAAGCCGAGATGAAGGCTGCTGCCGAGCGACTTGACTATCAAACTGCCGCGCTGCTGCGCGATGAGTTGTTCGAGCTGCGTGGGGAGATGCAGGGAAAGTCCCGGCGGCCCAAGACATTACGCGAGAGGATGGGGCTCGGATCAACCGATTGATGGGGCGCACCGTAGATCAGAACTGGACTCGCGCCGCGGCTGACTCGGACTCGATGCGCGATCTCGGAGCGGCCTTTGGCCGTTTGGCCCCGGACGGCGCGGTCATCCTGCTCGAGGGGGAGTTGGGGGCGGGAAAAACGACGTTTGCCCAAGGCGTTGGGCTCGGATGTGGGGTCGCCGGTCCGATCGCCAGTCCGACGTATAACTTGATCCTCGAATACGAAGGGCGGCGACACTTTACCCACGTCGATCTGTATCGATTGACCACAGAGACCGATTTGGACACGCTTGACATCGACGCGGTTTTGGCGGGCGACGGTATCACCTGTGTCGAGTGGCCGACGCTTATCGCTGAATGCGTTTCTTCGCCGGACGCGACGCTGCAATTCACCGTCAATCCTCGCAAACCTGGTGTTCGTGAAGTCGTCGTGTCGCTCCGCGGTCGGGGGTGGTCACGGTTGATCGATTGGCTTGCTGACCAGCCGTGAAGTTGCTCGCAATCGATACTGCGACGCCGCGACCGGCCGTTGCCCTTCACCAGCCGGTCGGCGGAGCCGAACGACGTCTCGAGCCGCAGTCTGCATTTCGTGACTGCGTTCCTGCCATCCAGGATCTGCTCACCGAGCATGATCTTGAGTGGGATCAACTCGATGGGTTGGCGATCCCGCGTGGTCCAGGCTCGTTTACCGGTCTCAGGATCGGTGCCACGATCGCAATCACGTTGGCCGAGCTACGTGGAATTGGGCTGTACGCGCCGTCGACGTTGTTGGCGGTGTCCGAGCTTTGTGCACGGGCCGACCAGTTGCGCGTGTGTGCGAGTTTTGATGCGCGTCGTGGGCGACGCTACGTCGCGGTTTGCGAGCGCGAGGAAGTCCGGGGCTGGCGGTTGGTGCACGGGCCGGCTGACCTCGAGCCGAAGCAAACCCCCGCTTTTTGTCGGGGAGTCGCCGAGGTCCGGCTCGAGGACGCAGCGCCAGATGGCGGAACAATCGCAGCGGCCCTGGGATCACTGGTCGAGCGGGCGCCGGAGCGGCACCGGGTTGGTGACGCGTCTCGTTTCGAGCTGAACTATGCTCGACCGGGGGTCGACGTGTCTTGAGCACGGCGCTCACGATAAATCCGTTACGAAAAGGGGACTTGACGTCGGTCGTGTCGATCGAGAAGTCGGTTTACGCGACGCCGTGGAATATCGAGCACTTTGCCGAGATCGTTGACCTGCCATGTGGCCTAGGGTTGATCGCATGTGTCGATCCGGGAGAGGTGATTGGATACGCGGTAGGATGGGTGGCGGCGGACGAAGCTGAGCTGGCGAACATCGCGGTGGTCGCCGAGCAGCGGGGTCAAGGCGTCGGCGGCCGATTGTTGAGAGAGATTTCGGTGACGGCCCGGAGCCGAGGCGCCGATCGAATGTATCTGGAGGTTCGCAGATCCAATCGCGACGCCCAGCGGTTCTACGCAAACCACGGCTTTGATCGGGTCGGCCGCCGAAGCGGCTACTACTCTGGGCCTCGAGAAGACGCGGTGGTCATGGCGGTTGACCTCGTCAAGAGGGAGGGATAGGCTTCGTGGATTACGGCCACACCCTATGAGCTGGTTTAAACGCGACAAGAAGAAGATCGAGGCGACCACCGCCCGGAAGGAGCTACCGGGGGAACTGTGGCACAAGTGTCCCTCGTGTGGCGACATCCTCTACCGCAAGGATCTGGCGGCACGAATCTCCGTATGCGGCAACTGTGGGCACCATTTTCGAGTTGGAACGGACGATTATCTGAGGTTGCTGTTGGATCGGGGGTCGTTCCAAGAGTTCGACGCTGATCTCGTCAGCGTAGACGCGTTGGAGTTTGTCGACTCCAAGTCGTACGCCCAACGGTTGGAAGAATATCGCGGCAGAACTCGGCGCAACGACGCAATTGTCTGCGGCCTAGGAACGATCGACGACGTCGAGGTCTCGATCGGTGTCATGGATTTCGGCTTTATGGGCGGCAGCATGGGTTCGGTCGTCGGTGAGAAAGTGGCACGCGCGATCGAACGTGCGATCGAGCGCCAAATCCCGCTCGTGATTGTCTCCGCCAGCGGAGGCGCACGAATGCAGGAGGGCGTCCTCTCGCTCATGCAGATGGGTAAGACGAGCACGCTGCTGGCAGAGCTGACGACCAAGGCATTGCCGTTTATCGCGATTGACACTGATCCGACGACGGGCGGTGTGACGGCCTCATATGCCATGCTGGGTGACGTGATCTACGCCGAGCCGCATGCGCAAATCGGTTTCGCGGGTCCGCGGGTGATAAAGCAGACGATCGGAGAGGATCTGCCCGACGAATTCCAAACTGCTGAGTTCTTACTTGAACATGGGTTCGTGGACGCCGTTGTTCCACGCGACCGGCTGAAGCGCACGATCTCGCACACGCTGCGTTGGATGCTGGGGCGGGAGGCACTGGCCGAAGAGGAGTGAGCAGCTACGAGCAAGCGCTA
>DAOWHI010000082.1 GCA_030641505.1 Gemmatimonadota bacterium
CGACCTGGCGCGCGAGAAGGGCGCATACCCGCTCTTCTCGTGGCCCGAGGTCTCAGGCTCGAAATTCATCCGGGCGTTGCCGGATGATCTGCGGGATCAGATCGGAGAGTTCGGGATGCGAAACTCCACCGTACTCACCGTGCCCCCGGTCGGAACCGGCTCGATCGTGGCTCAATGCTCGAGTGGAGTCGAGCCGATCTTCTGCACTTCATACAAACGACGCGTCAAGCAGGACGATGGCGAAACGTTCTCCGAGTACACCGTTTACCATCCGTTGGTGCAGGAACTCTGGGGGGGCGATGACACGTTGCCCGACTACGTCGTGACGGCCCATGACATCGATCCCTACTTCCGCGTGCGGATGCAGGGTGTGGTCCAACGCTGGGTAGACTCGTCCATCTCATCGACGGTGAACCTACCAACCGATGTCTCGGTCGAGACGGTGGCGGACGTCTATGTCACAGCCTACAAGGCGGGTCTCAAGGGCATCACCGTGTTTCGAGAGGGCAGTCGGGAGGGAATCCTGGTCACCGACAGAAAGTCGGACACGACGGAAGAATCGGGAGCGCCGGTACTCAAGCCCGCCAAGCCACGGCCGCGACCGACGATCACTCACGGTGTGACCGAGCGCATCCGCACCGGTGACGGAAACCTCTACATCACCATCAACGAGGACGAATCCGGCCTGGCCGAGGTCTTTGCGTCACTGGGCAAGGCAGGGGGCACTGCAGCCGTGCAATCGTAAGCGATGTGTAGGCTGATCTCGCTTTGTCTCCGGTCGGGCCTTGATCCATCGGCCATCGTCAAGCAACTCAAAGGGATCTCGGGACCCAACCCGGTATGGGACAACGGTGAGCTGATCCTGTCGGCGCCCGACGCGATCGGGCGCGCGCTGGAGCGATACTTGGAGCGCAGTGGGCGCGCCACAAACGGCAATGGCAATGGCCACGCAACCCCCACCGCGGTGGCTCGCGCGGCGGCCGAGAACGACGAATTCCGCGGACCGGGAGCGATGGCCGCCAGGCCCATGTCGACGTGCCCCGATTGTGGCGGCCCCGTGATCCACGAAAACGCCTGCCTGGTATGCAAGCACTGCGGGTGGAGCAAGTGCTGACCCGCTAGGCCGTCCGCGGCGGCGGCAAACGGTTGGATGGGGGCGATTAGGATGGGGTCGCCCCCTTGAGCGGGGTCGAGTGGCAGAGGAAGTCGACCGGCTCGGCCTCGCTCTTTCGTTTCGCGTTCTCTCGTCGCCATCCATTCAACGGCATGAAAGTTGCTGCAGTTTTTGTAACATGAAGGGTGATTTGCATAAGACACGCTGGAGTCGGTTCTCGATCCGGATGCAAGTACCGAGTTCGATGGGCGTGTTCCTGCTCGCTGCTGGCGACGGCAGTAGCCCCGAACCGGTACTCCTCGTAGGGAGCGCCAAGAACCTGCGTCGCAAGCTGCTCCAGCTATTCGAGCTCGAGGAGCTGCGCGGCGTAAGCGCCAAGTTCGTACATTGGGTCGGCGGACTCTCGACCGAGCAGGCGCGCCTGGCGGAGCGGCAATTCATCCGGCGTTACGACCCACCGCTCAACCTCACCCAACGCTCCCGTTACATGGACATCCTGGCCGGTTAGCCGGCCGCACCAAGACTCTTCGTCGCTGGCCGCAGACCCCGCGAGGGCTTACTGTGCCCATCAATGGACGTGACGCTCGCAGTCTGCTGCGACGCGGCCAACGTGAGCCGCGAGGGAAAACTCAACCTGCTCGGGATCTTCAACTCGATCCACGCATCCGATTTTCCGTGCACCCACCCCCACCTGGCGTTGGTGCTCAGAGTCGAGGCCCATATCGGTGAGGAAGGCGTCTACCCACTCGAGATCAAGCTCGCCGACGAGGATGGCCAGGAAGTCTTCAAGGTGAACGGACAGCTGTCGCTTCAAGGAGCGAAACCGGGCCGCCCCATGACCGCCCAAACGATCATGGACATCAACAACTTTCAGCTGCCACACACCGGCACGTATTCGTTCGAGGTGTTTGTCGCCAACCGGCACTTGCGCTCGGTTCCAATCCACGCCCTGACCAACGACGCCGAGTAGCAGGGGTGGGCCGGGGGCGAAAAGCGGTCGGCGGCATCTTCGCCGCCGCAGCAGCAGCCACCGCTCGTGCCGCCGTCGCCCGGCCGCCCGAGCCTCCACCAGCACCGCCCGGCCGTCCGGATCGCTACGGTTGGCGGCACGCAGAGATCTTTCACACCATTCGCGGCGATGGTGCCCCGGCGTTGCTTCTCCATGATCTGTACACCGGCGCCTCGGGGTTGGAAATGGCACCCCTCGGTGACCAACTCGCAGAGGAGTTCACGATCTACACGGCTGACTTGCCGGGATTCGGTCGCTCGGGTCGACCGTCGATGCGCTACGGCCCGGATCTCTTCTTTGACGCGATCGTCGAGTTCGTGCGCCACGTCATCGAGCGACCCACACTACTGATCGGCTGCGGCTTGTCAGCGGCGTACGCGACCGAGGCCGCGGTGCGACTGCGGAACCTCGTCTCGGGCGTGGTCATGCTGGCCCCACCCGAAGCGGAGGGACCCGGGCTACTCGAGGCACCAACGTGGCGGCCTCTGGTTTACCAGGGTCTCCGTTCACCGCTCGGGGCAGCCTATCACTGGTGGCATGCGAGTCCGACATGGCGGAAGACGTCTCTCCGCCGCTTGCTGGCGGTTGAGCCAGCCGATCTGGAGACTCGGGCGGAGCAACTATCGCGGTCGGCCCGCCAGCCTGGCGGCCGCTGGGCGCTGTGGTCGCTCTGGAGCGGTGACCTGGCGTGGGACCCACGGCCGGCGCTCGCTCGGCTTGGCGCACCCGCGCTCGTCCTCTGGAGCTCTAAGGCGCAGACCAACCCGCTCGCGCCAGAACACTACCACGCGGTGCGTCCCGACATCGCCCAGCAGGTGGTACCGGGAACCGCCCGGTGGCCGCATATCGATGCTCCCGAGCTGGTAGCAACCGAAATCAAGTGTTGGTGGGCTGCCGAGGGCCCGGCGGGCGCACCGTGAGCGAGCACCGACGAGTGAGGCCGTGGCTTAGCATCGCCTGGCTGGACAGCGCGATCGCGCTAACCATCCCGGCGCTCATCTTCCGGATGACGGACGTGCATGCTGCCGCGCCGATCGAGGCACTCGTCTTTGGGGCTGGCATCCTCGGTGCGGCGTTCTTGCTCTCTTGGGGTGCCGAGGTCGCACAACTGGAGATCAGCCAGGCACTGGCGCTGGCCATTCTCGCGCTGATCGCCATTCTCCCCGAATACGCGGTCGACCTCTACTTCGCCTGGCGGGCGGCCGAAGATCCTATATACGGCCACTACGCCGCGGCCAATATGACCGGCGCCAACCGGCTGCTCGTTGGCCTCGGTTGGCCGATCGTAGTGTGGATCTTCTGGGCCCGTTGGCGAAAGAGCGAGGTGCGGCTGGCTCCCAGCGACCAGATCGCGGTCTGGTTCCTCGCCATGGCCACTCTCTACGCCTTTGTAATCGCAGCGGTTGGTTCGTTCTGGTGGCTCGATACCGTGGTATTGATCGCGCTCTTCGCGTGGTACCTGTACCGAACCGGCGCCCTCGGATCTGACGAGCCGGATCTGGTAGGACCGGCCCTGATGCTGAGCCGGCTGCCACGGTCTTGGCGGTTGTGCTGCAATGCAGGTCTGTTTGTGTTCTCCGGGGTGGTAATCTTTCTGGCCGCGGAGCCGTTCGCGGAAGCGCTGATCGATACCGGACACGAATTCGGAATCGACGAGTTTCTCCTCGTCCAGTGGGTGGCCCCCCTCGCATCCGAGGCGCCTGAGTTCATCATCGCAGCCATCTGGACCGTCCGTGGCCACGCCACGATGGCGCTCTCGGCGTTGATCTCGTCCAAGGTCAATCAGTGGACGCTGCTGATCGGCACGATCTCGATCGTCTATTCGATCTCTGCCGGGCGCATCCAGGCGTTGCCGCTCGACGTGCAGCAGCGCCACGAGATCTTTCTGACCGCGGCCCAATCGCTGTTCGCGGCGGTGATGCTGTCCGACCGTCGGCTCACCTGGTGGCAGGCGTTACTCCTCTTTCTGCCGTTTACGGTTCAGCTGATCGTCCCCGCGCTCCGGATGGAGGTGGCGGTCGTCTACTTGGCGCTGACCCTGTTTTGGGGGATTCACTACCGCCATTACTTGGCCGCGATACTCAGAGGTGGCCCAAAGGGGTTGAGCGGGGCGGCCTAGCCGCGGTAGCGGTTGGTGATCGGCATGCGGCGGTCTTTGCCAAACGCCCGGGTGGTGATCTTGATGCCCGGTGCCGCTTGTCGTCGCTTGTACTCACTACCGTCGACCGCATCCACCACCCATCGGACGGTCTCCTCTTCGTGGCCGAGCGCGACTATCTCTTCGGTTCCCAAATCGCGTTCGATGTACGCTTCGAGAATCCGGTCCAATTCGTCATAGGGTGGCAGCGTGTCTTGGTCCGTTTGATCGGGTTTGAGCTCAGCCGTCGGCGGACGGTCGATAACCGCCTGCGGGATGATCTCCCTTCCGGCTTGGCGGTTGATCTCGCGCGCAACGGAATAGACGTCGCTCTTGTAGAGATCCTTGAGGACGGCGAACCCGCCCACCATGTCGCCGTACAGCGTGCAATAACCGACCGACAGCTCGCTCTTGTTGCCGGGCGCCAGCACGAGCCAACCACGTTTGTTCGATAGCGCCATCAGCAAGTTGCCGCGGATCCGCGCCTGCAGGTTCTCTTCGGTCGCATCGGCCGAGGTACCATCGAAGCTGGGCGCGAGCACCGTCAGGAACGCGTCGAACACGGAGTCGATGGCGATCTCGTCAAAAGCGATGCCGAGGTTCTGGCACAACGTCTCGGCCCCGGCCTGGCTTTCGTGGCTCGAGTACGGGGACGGCATGTAGTAGGCGTGGACCCGCTCCGGACCCAATGCTCGCGCCGCGATCGCAGCAGTTACCGCCGAGTCGATCCCACCGGAAATGCCGATCACAGCGTCGCGAAAACCATTCTTCGTGAAGTAGTCGCCTACTCCGAGCGTCACCGCAGCAAGGACCTCTTGCGGCCGAGAAAGAGGCTCGGCAACCGTCGGCGTAACTGCATCGCGCTTCGCCGAGCGCCTCGGGCCAAGGTCAACGCACTCGACGATCGGAGCGTGGCCCTGCCCTTCGTAGTGGAACTTCCGGCGGCGTGGATCGTGAAGCCGCTCGTGAAACACGCGCTCGAGCTGTAGATCGACGACGAGAAGGTCCTCCTCGAACGCGCGACCACGCGCCATGAGATCCCCGTCCTCGTCGGCGACCAGCGATTGACCATCGAAGATCAGCTCGTCCTGGCCCCCCACCAAATTGCAGTACGCCACCACGATCGCGTTATCCTCGGCTCTGGTAGCGAGCATTCGCTCCCGGTCGTGACCCTTGCCGGCATGGTATGGCGACGCCGAGAGGTTGATCGCCAATTGAGCGTGGCCCACCTGCGCCTGTGACGTCAGCGGCTCACCCGGGTACCAAATGTCCTCGCAGATGTTGACCCCAAAGGTGACGTCACCAAGCTGATAGACCGGGATTGTGTCCCCACGACGGAAGTAGCGGTTTTCATCGAACACCCCATAGTTGGGGAGGTACCGCTTGCGATAGATGTGGCGCACGGCACCGTCCCGAATGACGGCCGCTGCATTGTAGACATCGGCTTCTCGATCTGGGAACCCGACCAGCACGACGGTGTCCTCGACGCCCCTGGCGAGCTCGTCTAGCGCTTCGCGCACCGCGGTCAAAAACGACGGTTTGAGCAACAAGTCCTCGGGCGGGTAGCCGCTGAGCGCGAGCTCGGGAAACACGACCACATCCGGGCGGTGGACTTTGGTCTCGTCGAGCCAGCGCCGAATCCGGACCAGGTTCCCCTCCAGATCCCCTACGGCGGTATTGATCTGCGCGAGCGCGATACGAAACGGCTTCATGACCACAAATCTAATGGACGGGCCCGGCCTGGACCGTTTCGCGCCCGTTCGACCCGCACTAGACTGGCGTCATGTCGGAACTTTACCGACAGCACTGGACCCACCCGGGGCCGTTCGAGACCGAGTCTGGCGCGACGATCGAGTCTCCGGTCACCGCCTACGAGACGTGGGGGCAGCTCGGCAATGCCAACGCGGTGCTCCTGACGACCGGGCTCTCGCCGAGTGCGCACGTGGCGAGCCACGGACCCGAGGACGAGCCCGGCTGGTGGGAAACGATGGTCGGACCCGGGAAATCGATCGACACCGATCGCTGGTTCGTCGTATGCGCCAATGTCCTCGGCGGCTGCTACGGGTCGACTGGTCCGGCGTCGATCGACCCCAAAACGGACCGGCGATACAGGCTCGACTTCCCGATCATCAGCCTGCGTGACATCGTCGGCCTCCAGCATGCGCTCCTCGAGCACCTCGGCGTGCGTCGACTGCGAGCGGTCGTCGGATCCTCGATGGGCGGCATGGTGGCGCTCGAGTACGCCACGATGTTCCCGGATAGCGTCGAGCGGCTGGTGGCGATCAGCGCTTCCGGAATGACCCATCCATTTGCGATCGCCCTGCGACGAGTCCAGCGTCGGGCGGTGATGCTCGATCCGGCCTGGCGGGGCGGCGACTACTACGATCAAGGTCAGCCCGCGGCCGGCCTATCGCTGGCCCGGGAAATCGGCACGATTTCGTACCGCTCGGATCTCGAATGGACAGGTCGCTTCGGGCGCGATTGGCGGGATGGCGAACTGTTCTCGTTCGACGGTCGGTTCGAGATCGAGTCGTATCTCCAGCACCAGGGTGAGAAGTATCCCCAGAGCTACGACGCCAATTCGTACCTGTACCTGTCACGGGCCATGGACCTCCACGATCTCAGTCGCGACCGCGGTGGGCTCGCTCAGGCGGTCTCCCGGATCACCGCCCGACCTTTGATCATAGGCGTCGAATCGGACGTCCTGATCCCACCGTTCGAGATCGAAGAGCTGGCCCAGGCGTTCGCCGATGCCGGCCGACCCGCCGACGTGCGGATGGTCGACGTCGATACCGGTCACGATTCCTTCCTCCTGCACCCCGAAATGTTTGGTCCCCCGATCCAAGCCCACCTGGGGGAATAGGCCTCGCGCCTGGCCGGTCCAATAGAGTCGAAAAACTGAACTGAAACCAGGCGCCATCGTCGTGCGTAGGGATTGGACAGGAACCAGCGATACCCATTGAAAGGAGATACCAAATGCGTACCATCCATTCTTTTCTAGCAGCGACGTTCTACAGCGCCTCCATCATCGCCCTGTTGGCGATGACGGCACCCCCGACGACCCCCGAAGCCGGACCCACGGCCGAACTCGGACCGGTCACGGTGATCGCCGTCGAGGCACCAGAAACGGTGGCCGATGGCGACGGGGCGCGGCGTGGCAGAGAGATCAGCTAGGGCTTCCAACGAAATGCGATCTCGAGGTATCCAAAGGGCCAGGAAAGCGATGAACCGATTCGAAAGGAGATTCACAATGCGCGCGACATTCATATTTCTAGCGACAGCGGCCTACGTGCTCTCGATCTCGACCCTGCTGGCGATGACGTTCTCCCTCCCGTCCGGTGCAAGCGCCGAGCTCGGTCCGATCACGGTGATCGGCGTCGAGACACCGCCAACCGTGATCGACGGCGACGAGATCCGACTCAGGTTGGAGATGAGCTAGCCCCACAACTCACGCTGGCAGCGACGGGCGGTTTGGCCAGACATCTTCGGTCAAGCCGCCGTTTTGCGTTTATAGCTCTCGGTCATGCGCGGGGCCAAACCATTCGCGTATAATTGCCGCACCCACAAAGCAACGGGAGGCGCCATGCTGTTCGAACGCTTCGAAGACACCGGGCTGTCTCAGTATTCCTATGCCGTCGGCTGCCCGGCTGCGGGAACGATCGCGATCGTCGATCCCCGGCGTGACGTCGACGCCTACATCGACTTCGCCGAGCACCACGGGGTTGAGATCCGGTACGTCTTGGAAACCCACATCCATGCCGACTTCGCCTCCGGAGCGCGCGAGCTGGGTGAGCGGACGGGTGCCGAGCTGTATCTGTCGCGGTTTGACGCTGATGAGCGGTACGAGGTCGCGTTCGACCACCAGACACTCGATCACGGGGACTCGATCGAGATGGGATCGGTGAAGTTGACCGCCCTCCACACTCCAGGGCACACACCGGAACACTTATCGTATCTAGTTTTTGATATGGCTCGCTCGAACGACACGCCGCAGATAATGCTGTCGGGCGATTTCGTGTTCGTGGGTTCCGTCGGTCGCCCCGATCTACTGGGCGAAGACGCCAAGCTCGGGCTGGCGAAGCAAATGTTCCACAGCATTCGTGATGGGTTGAAAGGGCTACCCAGCGGGCTCGAGGTCCACCCCGGGCATGGCGCGGGATCGATGTGTGGGGCGGGTATGAGCGCGCGACCGCTCTCGACCTTGGGCTTCGAGCGCGTCGCCAACCCCTATCTCGACCCTAACCTGACCGAGCAGAGATTCGTCGAGCAGTTGCTTGCGTCGAGCCCTCCGTTTCCGCCCTACTACCGGCGGATGAAGGAGTTGAACTCCGCCGGACCGCCCACGCTCAAGCGGTTGGACGCGATTGAGCCGCTGCCACCCGAACGCTTTCAATCGCTGGCCCAAAACGGTCATGTCGTGGTCGATGTCCGTGACCATGAAGCCTTCGGGCGCAGCCACGTTCCTGACGCCTTCGGCATCAGCGTCGGGCAGGGTCTATCGACATGGGCGGCCTGGGCTGTGCCCTACGACACGCCGTTGCTCCTGGTTGTCGCGAATCCGGCCTGGATCGAGGGCGCCGTGCACGCGCTGGCTCGCGTGGGCCTGGATGACGTGCGCGGTTATCTGGACGGCGGGATGGAAGTCTGGGCCGAAGCCGGTTTCCACGCCGAGACACTTCCCCAAATCAGCGTCTCCGACCTCTCTGATCGTTTGGCCAGCGGAAACGGACCGGTATTGCTCGATGTCCGATCGGATGAAGAATGGGACGCCGGCCACGTGGCCGGCGCGACGCACATCATGGTTGGCTACCTGGCGGATCGACTGGACGAGATTCCAGTCGGCGAGGATGGCCTGGCCGTCATGTGCCGCACCAGCTACCGATCCACGGTTGCGGCGAGCATCCTCCAGCGCTCTGGCTTCGCCGACGTCACCAAAGTCCGCGGCGGAATCAGCGCCTGGATAGGCGCGGGCCTGCCGACGACCACCCACTGAGGCGACGCGATCGGCGGCCGAGCCGCCCCCGTTGTAATGCTGGTCGCGGGCGCCCTCACGCTCATTGTTGTCAGCGTCGTGATGCGGGCCGGAACCGAGCCGTTCGCGACGTGGTATTACCCGTTGGCGTGGTCCCCCACGCTGCTCATGCTGGATGCGGTCGCCGCCCTCAGGGGCGGCGGCCGCTTCTTTTTCTTGACCCGGCCACAGGCGATCGCTTCGATGTTGGCGTGGTCGATCCCGTTTTGGTTGTTCTTCGAGCTGCTCAACTTTCGACTCGACAACTGGTACTACGTATTCGTGCCCGACGACCCCGTGGCACGGTGGGCGGGCATCGGGCTTTCGTTCGCGACCGTGCTGCCGGCGATCTTCCTGGCCGAGCGGGCGCTCGGTTCGCCCGGGCGTCCAACCGACACACAACCGAATCACACCCTCACACCCGCCCGTTTGCACGCGATACAAGCGCTTGGCGGAGCGGTGCTATTGGTGCCACTTGTCTGGCCACGCTTCCTTTTCCCACTGGTCTGGGTTGGCGGCCTGTTGTTGGCCGACCCGTGGGTGTACCGGCGCGATCCCGAACGTTCGCTGCTGGCTGATCTGGAGTGCCATCGAGCGGGCCGGATTATGCGGTTGCTACTCGGCGGGATGCTGATCGGGCTGCTGTGGGAACTCTACAACATCAGCGCGCGTGGCAAATGGATTTACACCGTTCCCGGTCTCGAGGAGCTCAAGCTCTTCGAGATGCCGTTACTGGGTTTCTTCGGCTTTCCTGTGTTCGCGCTCGGGGGATTCGCGTTTTACCAAGCGCTCGTGGTGAGCGGGCTCGCCGCGCCCGACCGCGGTCACGCTCGGCACGCCCCGGGATCGCTCCGCAGTCTCGCAGCGGTGCTCGCGATCGCATTTTCGTCACTGATTCTGCTAGGCATGGAACGGTACACGATCTCGTCGATGACACCGCGGCTGGCCAACCTCGACGGCGTCTCGTCGGCGGCGCTTGAACACGCCGGCTACGACGTGTTCGAGTTGGCGGTCTCAGACCCCAGTTCGGTAGCCACCAAAACCGGGCTACCCATTGAAGCCGCCCACGCCTGGGTCGATCTCGCCGAGATGACTGTCTTGCGCGGGATCGGGACGGAGAACGCGAAGCGGCTCCAGGCTGCCGGGATCTCCGATATCGCCGAGCTGGCAGTCGCTGATCCGGCGTGGCTCGTCGAACAATTGCGCGAAGTTTCCACTCAACCCGTCTACTCGGCACGAGTTCGGGTCTGGGTCCACGCCGCCCGAAACGCGACCCGGACAGCGCGCTAGCCGAGTCCCCACATCCCGGTCACCGCACCTCCACTCGGAAGTTGTCGAGCAACCCCTCCCGATCCACGACGGGGGCGCCTGCGCCGCTGTTCGCCGTCGCGTAGCCGAACTGCATCGGCCGACCGAAGTCGGGGTTCGCCATCGTGTCTTGCTCCAGGAAGCTGTTCTGGGTTAGGCATGCGCCGGTTGTCAACGGCAGCCAGGCGAAGTCGAACGCCTGGACCTCGAAGCTGGGCCCCTGGAAGAATCTGTCGTCCTGTTTGATCAGAGCGCGAAAGACCATGTCCGCCGCATTGCCAGCGATCCAGGGGATCTTCCTCGCGTCGAATTGGAACGTGACGAAGTTCGCCGCCTGGCCCGCGGGATCGAACGTCGCGCTGTTCACGTGGGCGATGATGATCCCCCCTCCGGGATCGTAGGTGTGTTTCGTCGACCGGCTCGGTGCCGGGTTCCCCTCCATCGCGCTTGGCATCGATGTGGAGGTGGCCGTCATTCCGGGGGTCGTGTCGAAGAACTTTTCCGAGGCCCAGCCGACCGCGAAGTCGCCGTCCACGCCGCCACCCATCGGAAACTCGAACCTTGACGCTCCCGTGCAGGTCGCTGGACGAAACTCCGCAGTTACAAAAAACGCGACGTCTTGTGTGGGCGGGAAGGAGAGGGTGCATACGGCGCCATCCTCCTGAGAGCAACCTACCCAGCCATCAAAGGTGCTCCCGTCGTCGGGCATCGCCTGCAGGAGAATGGTCCCGCCACCCCCGATATCGGTAAACCTGTCGCTGCAAGATTCCGTGGCAACGCCATTTGCGATTCGGCAGTTGATCTCGGGGACGCCTTCTCCGGGATTCTGCACTCGGCCAGAGCCGGCGCCAGCACCGGTCACGGTCACCATCACAGAGATGCCAAGTTCCGTCGGCAAACCGGAGTTGTTACCGCAATCTCCGCCGAGGATGGCGGGCAGGATCGAAACCGCAGCGACCATACGCGTGACTTGGAGCTTGGGCATTCACCCTCCCCCTTCAAGTGTTGCGAGCACGCTTGCCTGTCGGATAAAACCCTACATCGACTCTACATGGGGTCGGAATCGCTGGCAAACATCGTCAGAACGATCGCGGTAAGAGCGCTTCTCCTGGCCGAAACCCCCTCACCCCGATTACCGTAATGTCTAGTAATCATGCGGACTTTCTACGTGATACTCTGGATAGCGCTCTCCGCGGGAGCTGCGCGGGCTCAGATACTCGACGGCTCTCTGTCGGGGCTCGCCTTCGGCGACGGTGTCGAGATCGCGCGCGCGACCCTGGGACCCGACTGCCGATCGATTAGCGCATTCGATCTCAGCGCGCCGCGCCTCCCGATCGCCGCGGAGAACGAATCGGAACTCATTTGCTGGAACTACGAGAACATGAGCGGCTTAAGACTCGAGACGCTCGTTTTGCGGTTCGCCGACGGTGGTCTCGCGATGATCGAAGCCCAGGGTGGAAATGTCGCCGGGCTCTTGCGACCCGATGAAGAGACGATGGAGTACGCCGGCTTCACCGGCTACATGGGACCGGACGAGGCCGTCGTGATCGATGGCGACGTGGCGTGGGTCGTTCGGACCGAGGACATGCACTCGCATCCGTTTCTCGGATCCACACCCATGCTCACGGCCGAGGGCGCGCCTGCGGCAGCCGCGTCCGCGCTAAAGCCGACCGATCTCGTGTTTGGCGCTTCCCTCGACCAGATTCGCGAAATTTTCGTGCCCCAGTGCCCACGCGCGGTCGAGCGAGAGATCTCACCACCCGACCTCCTGACCCAACCCAAGAAACAGATCCAGATCGACTGTTTAGGATTCCCTTACGCGGGTTTCCCTCGCAAGGTCGAGGCGGTGTTCGCGGATGGTGAGTTGGCACTCGTCTGGATCCTGACCGGCAAGCCCGAGGAGCCGCGCGTCCGGGACGCGTTGATCTCTGTGTACGGGGACCCGGTGCACGTCGGTGACGATTCCGAGGTATTCGGTGACGGGAGCGTCATCCTGCGCAAGGACAAGCCCGAAGTCCTGTTTCTCTCGGCGGAGTTAGCCGCCGCGTTCGCGGAACAAGAACCCAGCGAGTAGCAATTTCTTCATTGGTGGTGGGCGGGGTCGTGCCCACCCGCGTAGCCGCGCAACTCTTCGTAGCGGTCAATCTGCGCGGACGTGAGGATCGCACGCATAACCAGGTGCGCCTCTAGGTGGGCGGCGCGCAGCTCCCCTTGGAGAGCCGCGATCGCAGCGGTTTGATGCTGTAGCTGATCATCATTGATCGTCCCGCCGGCAAAACTCACATCCAACTCGCGCTCGGCGGCGATGATTCGGACACCCAAGTCGCGCGCGCTTTCCCGCATCGCCTGAAAGATCTCTTCCGTTTGGGCTCGTTGCTCCGACGACAGGTCGAGTTCGTCAGCCAACTCGAGGACATGCTTGGGACCGGGGTAGTGGTTCAGCTCCGCGGCTAGCGCATACCGCATCCCGTCGCCGTTCTCGTAGCCGGCGATTTCATCCGGCCCGAGCGCCTTGATGTCGCGCGTTTCGAGGCCGGCATACGGGGAGACGCCCCCTGGCTCCTGCGCCCAAGCCGGCGTCCCAATCAAGAGTGCGACGATGAACCACCGACTGCTCATCCGTGGGTTCTCCTTTTTGTACTACGCAGGAAAGTCGAGCTGACGGACCGCCTCCACTCCTGCGATCGCGGACAGCGCCGCTAGTGTGTCAACCGTTGCTGGGCTGTCCAGGTTGATGAATGCCAGTGCGGTCTCACCCGGGGCGGTACGACCCAATCGCCACTCGGCGATGTTGACCTGCGCCTCACCGAGCAGCGTGCCGATCTTGCCAATGACGCCCGGGACATCCCGGTTCCACACCAACAGCACCATACCCACCGGCGGAGCGTCCAGGTGGTAGCCGTCGATCTCGACCGCCCGTGGGTGGGCGTGAAATAGCGTACCGGCCACCGACCGCTCAGCAACATCCGTTTCCACCCGACACCCAATGAGGTTGCTGTACTCGGCCGCTGAGGCGCGACGGCTGCGAGTCACCTCGATCCCTCGATCGGCGGCCAGGTGCGGCGCGTTGATGTAGTTGACCACGTCCGCCGAGATCGGCGCCAGGAGACCTTTGAGGAGGGCGGTCGAGAGCGGTTGTGCGTGGGGTGCGACCTCGCTCCCGCGAGCCTCGACCTCGACCCGCTGTAGGCGACCGTCCGCGAGCTTGCCGACGAGCCGCCCCAAACGCTCGGCCAGGTCGAGCCACGGTCGGATCTCGCTCCATCCACCAGCATCGACAAACGGCAGGTTGACCGCGTTGCGGTACTCTTCGTCACGCAGCGCTGCCAACACCTGATCGACGATCTGAACCGATACACCGCGCTGGGCTTCCTCGGTCGAGGCGCCAAGGTGTGGCGTCAGCACGACGTCATCGCGGCCGAGCAGCGCGCTACCCACCGGTGGCTCGGAAACAAACACGTCGATCGCCGCGCCAGCCAACCGACCACTCTCGAGCGCGGCGGTCAACGCTGCTTCGTCGACCAGCTCGCCGCGCGCACAGTTGACCAACCGTGCGCCGCGTTTAACGTGTGCTAGCTCGCGGGCGCCGATTAGCCCTCGCGTCTCGGACGTCAGCGGAGCGTGAACAGAAATGAAGTCCGACTCGGATAGCAGCAGGTCCAGCTCTACCAGCTCTACGTTCAGTTCTTGCGCCGCGTCGACCGCCAGATACGGATCATACGCCAGCACGTGCATCCCAAACGCATGCGCGCGTTGCGCGACGAGCCGGCCAACCCGACCCAGCCCAACCATCCCGATCGTCTTACCAGCTAGCTGCGTGCCGATGTATCGGCCGCGATCCCATCCCCCGCTTTGGACGTTCGCATGGGCCGCCGGGACCTTGCGGCACAGCGCCAGCAACAGCGCCCACGTGTGCTCCGCGGTGGCGGTTGCGTTGGCGCCTGGCGTGTTCATGACGAGCACACCCCGGCGACTGGCATGGTCAACATCGACGTTGTCGAGGCCGACGCCGGCGCGACCGATGACGCGCAGCTCCCCACCCCGGTCGATCACTTCAGCATCGACCTTGGTCGCGCTGCGAACGATCAACGCGTGACACCCGGGGAGGACCTCGAGCATTGCCCTGCGGTCGATCGGTGCCTTGGCGACCACTTCTGCGTCGACCGCCACCCCCAACCGCTCGAGACCAGCATCCGAAAGTGGGTCAGCAACGAGAACGCGGAACTTGTCTTTACTCAATTTTCCAAAAACCCGTCGATCGCCGCCGTGAGGGTCTCGATTTCAGGCACCGTGTGATCGCCCATGTGCCCAATCCGAAACGTCCGGTCGCGCAACTTCGCGTAGCCGTTCGAGATAATCATGTCTACGTGCTCGGCCAAGTAGCGGTTCATCGCATCAACGTCGACAGAACGTGTGTTGACAACCGCCGTGACGGTGTCCGACCGGTACGGCTCGGGCGCCAAAATGTCGAACCGTTCGAGCGACCACTCGCGTACATGGTCAGCCATCGCTGCGTGGCGATCGAATCGCGCGGTCAGACCTTCGTCCAGGATCCGGTCGAGCTGACGATCTAGCGCATACAGCAACGTGATCGCCGGCGTCGTCGGAGTCTGCCACTTCTCGAGATAGCGCTGGAAGACCAGCCAGTCGAAGTACCACCCCCGACCGGGAATCGTGGCGGCGCGTGCGTGGGCGCGCTCGGAGACGGCGACAAACGACAGACCTGGGGGCAGCGCCAGACACTTCTGACCGCCGGTCAAGCACACATCTAGTCCCCAGCGATCGACAGGTACGTCGATCCCACCCATCGAAGACACCGTGTCAACGAGCACGAGTGCTTTGGGCGCCTGTTCGCGCACCGCCTGTACGATTTCGCCGACCGGGCTGGTGACCCCAGTCGAAGTCTCGTTGTGAACGATCGTGACCGCGTCGTAATCACCGCGGCCGAGCGCGTCAGCGACGCGATCGGGCGTGATCGGCTCTCCCCACTCGACCTCGAGCACATCGAGTGACTTGCCGTTGGCCTCGACCACCTCGGCCCAACGAGCACTGAACGCACCATTGACACAGCAGAGCGAGCGTTGATCGATCGAGCTCCGCGCTGCGGCCTCGAACAAGCCGGTCGCCGACGAGGTCGAGATGTACACGTTGTTTTTCGTCTGGAAGACACTCTGAAGCCGTGGCTGAACTGATGCCAGCAACTCGGAGATCTCGGGGCCACGATGACCGATTAGTCGATCCGCTTGAGCGGTCAGGATCTCGGGATGCACCTCGGTGGGACCAGGCAGGAACAGGCGAGCGGGACGACGCTTCATGAGGTCCGATTATCGACCCACCGAAAGCCCCGGGCAACCGCCGACGGCGTCGCCGGCTTCGATCCGCTTTATCCCGCGAGCCCAAACTGCGGCGTGCTCGGTGGTCTCGAGCCTAGGGTGACCGGCTCGGCCGACCACCAATGGCACCACCGGTGCCAAGCTGCGACAGCTGATCCACGCGTCGGCGACGACTCGAACCGCGGGCTGAGACTTGACCCCGCCGTAGCCGATCAGGCATTGGACCTCCGGTCGGGCCTCGGCATCGGTCGCTCCGTCGCCTACCAGAATCGCCGGCGCTCCATCCCGCAGCTGAGCCACAACTCTCGATTTCCCTCCCGAATGCGCCAACGGGTGAGAGGCCGTCTCCGTCCACGGGTCGACCGCATCCCAGTGAATCGGCACAGCGAGCACGCGATCAGCACCCACCCCAAGCTGGGTCGCGAACGGCACCACCGCATCCTCCAGTCCACCACTTACCACCCAGACGGCATAGCCGCACGCCTGGAGCGCGGAAACCACCTCGGCGGCGTCCTCTACCGCGTCCTCGGCGTACGCCTTGGCCAACGCAGCCAAGTCGGCTGGGGTTGGATCGACCCGCCGGAGTCGTTCGGCGTACACCTCCTCGAGCGCGACATTTCCTGCGACCGCACCGGCTGTTAGGCCGATCACCTCCGCACCCACGCCGTTTCGCTCCGCCAAAC
>DAOWHI010000186.1 GCA_030641505.1 Gemmatimonadota bacterium
ACCGGAGCGCCACACCCGCGAGATCACCCGGCCCGTGCCGCCATAGATCCGCAGCACCCGCATCCTTGCACGGTGGTCGGTGAGGTAGATCGAGTCCGGCGTCGCCGTCCCCCGCGGGGTAAACGTGATGATGTCGCCGCGCCCAGCTCGAACCGGAGCGTCCAGATTACCTCGGAGCCGGCCGCGACCCGAAGGATCGGGCACAAACCCGCCTTTGAGGATTCCGAGCCCTGCCTCTCCCGCTTCAAAAAGGACGACCTCCGAGATGACTGGATCGATGAGACGATCGATGTCTCGCCGCCGAATGCCATCACCATCACCGTCCTGAGCGATGTAACAGCGCCAAGTGCCATCGTCTCGATGCTCGAAGACGACGGCGGTCGCCTGGGCATTCAACACCGCAACCGCCCGACATCGGAAGAGAAGCCCCTTTAACTGACGCGACGCTCCACCAACAGCCGCCGCTCGACGCGCCTCTCCAAGCCCTGGCAAGGCCGTCGCAACAATGACGGTGAGAACCACCAGCATCGCCAATACCTCGACCAGGGAAATGCCACGCTCGGCTTTGTTCGAGAACCTGCGATCAGACATGAAAACCTCCTTCGCCCGGTCTTCTCACTGGGTGTCTACTGCGGACAGCGAATCGCAACCATCTGTCGTGTTTTTCGCGAATCGTGCTCCTCGTAGTAGGGCTACTACGCCTGCGTCGCCCGATTCGCGAAAAACCCAACATCTGACTACCCTTCGCGCCCTCGTTATGAAACCCGGTGAGAAGACCGGGCTGGAAAACGCGGCCCCGAAGGGCCGCATCCCGTCCACGCTGTAGTTGGGGTCTCCCGAGACGATCGATTCACCGTGAACGACGCCTCGGGTGACCGTTGATCATCAATCGGCAGCCTTCGAACTGCCGTCGCTCGAGCGGGGCAATTGGACCTTCTCAGCCAACGTTGTCGCCCCGCTGGTAACGATGTACGGCTCGAGCTTTTCGAGCGAAGTTTCACCGATCCCCTTGACGGCCACGATCTCGTCGACCGTCCGGAAGGGCCCATTGGCCTCGCGGAAATCGATGATGCGGCCGGCGAGGGCCGGGCCGACCCGCGGAAGCAGCTGCAGTTGATCCGCGTTCGCGGTGTTTACGTTTACGACACCCGCGGGCTGGGCAGCCTCGACCGATCCGGCGATCGTGAGGGCGGCAGCAGCCACCAGGATGAATGAAAGGACCGTCCGTGCGTTCATCTGTGTCTCCTTTTCGTTGGAAGTTGGTAATCGAACACTCCGGGCCGATTCACCTGCCATCCATTGGTGCCTCCTTCTGTACGGTGCTGGCAAGTGCACCGGCCGTGCCAATCACAAAGAACTGTCATAATCCCTTTGGTTTCAGCGAATACGTGCTGAATAGCCGAATGTTGAGGGGCACACGATCCGACAATATTTTTTGTCACCATCGCCCAGAACCGCCTGCAGCCGGTGTGTAAAGAAATGTTGTCAGTGACCGGCTGCTATACTCCCCCGATGGAGTGCGCCTCAAACCCCCGAACCACGAGCTTTCGTTTCTTCCGGAGCAACCGGCGTGTCGTGTGATCTCGCCCTGCTGGTCTCCGGCGGATCTGGGATGGCGCTGGCTGCGCGTTTCGCTCAGACAGTGTTGGAGAGCGGACAGGTCGACGTCCTGCATCTCGTGGTCACAGGGCCTGCGACCAAAGTCCTCGCCCACGAGCTGGGACCCGAGTGGGCGAGCGCTCGTGGTCTGCGGGACAATCTACTGCTGAGCAACGGTCTTCGTGAACGAATCCAGCCGTACCAAGACTCGGAGCTGACCGCAGCCATCGCTTCGGGTTCCCATCTTCTACGCGGTGTCGTCGTGCTGCCCTGCTCGGCAGGCACGGCGGGGGCCTTGGCGAACGGCATCTCGCGTGGGCTCGCTCAGCGCGTGGCGGATGTGGCTCTCAAACAGCGGTGGCCTTTGCTCCTCGGCATCCGTGAGACCCCCATGTCGCCGATTCTGCTCGAAAATCTCCTCAAGCTCGCCCGCGCGGGCGCCCACATCGTGCCACCGCTTCCCGCCTTCTATCTCAAGCCCGACGAGGCGACAGCGCAGCGAATTTTTCTTGATCACTACTGCATGCGGCTTCTCGACCTCCTCGGGCTGCCCGCCAACGACGAGGGCCTCCGATGGCGGGGTTGAGGGAGATGGCGTCGCGAGTCGTCGGCGATCTGGTCGAAACAGGAGAGATGATCGCGTTCAAACACACGATCTTCGCGCTTCCGTTTGCCGTCATTTCCCTCATCACCGCAGCCTCGCCGGGCTGGCCGTCAGCGGGAACCTGGCTGTGGGTCGGCGTGGCAATGGTTTCCGCCCGGACCTCCGCCATGGCGTTCAACCGCCTTGCCGACCACCGTTTCGACAGCTCGAATCCACGAACCGCCGGCCGCGCACTTCCTGCCGGCCGTCTGAGCCGACGCTTCGCGTGGACCGTAACCGCGGTCTCGGCAGCCGTCTTCATATTTGCCGCCGCCAACTTGAATCCCCTCTGCCTGGCGCTCGCACCGCCAACCCTGGCCGTGCTCCTCGGCTACTCCTACGCCAAGCGGATGACGGCAGCTTCCCATCTCTGGCTCGGATTAGCGCTCGGGATAGCGCCGATCGGCGCCTGGATCGCGGTCACGAGCCGTCTCGCATGGCCGCCAGTGATTCTCGCGGGCGCGGTCAGCCTGTGGGTAGCGGGGTTCGATATCATTTACTCCCTGCAGGACGAGAGCTTCGACCGCGCCCACTCTCTCCACTCCCTGCCAGCGAAGCTCGGAGGACGCCACGCGCTCATCCTCGCCAGGGGCTTTCACGTTCTTGCATTCGTCGGCTTTCTCCTCTTTGCCGCCGCTGCAGGCGGCGGATGGATACGGTACTCGGCCGTGATCGCGGCAGGCGTCATTCTCGCCTGGCAGCATCGAGCGGTGGTGGCAGACGGCCTCGATGCGGTCGGTGCCGCATTCTTCACCGCCAACGGCACGCTTTCGGTGTGCATGAGCATCCTCTTCGTCATAGCGAAGCTTACGGGGTCGTGATCTTATTGCATTCCGGCATCGGGATGCAGCCCTGCTAAGATCGCTCAAGCCTGATGACTGGACGCAAGATCCCGTTCCGACACATCGCCATCGAAGGCCCGATCGGGGTCGGAAAGACCTCCCTCGTTCAGCTGCTTGCGGACCGGTTCGAGGGCGTCATGGTTCTCGAGGACATCACCAACCCCTTCCTGCCGTCGTTCTACGAGGGACGGGCGGGCGCCGCCTTCCAGGTCCAAATCTACTTCCTGCTGTCCCGCTTTCAGCAACAGCGTGAGATCGCGCAAATGAACCTCTTCCAGCGGCTTGTTCTGGCGGACTACAGCTTCCCCAAGGACCGAATCTTCGCCTATCTCAACCTCGACGATACCGACCTCCGGGTCTATGAGAAGCTCTACCCGGTGCTCGAACACGAGGTCCCGAAACCCGACCTCGTGATCTACATGCAAGCCTCGGTGCCAGTGCTCGTCGAGCGCATCAAGCGCCGTGCTCGCGACTTTGAACGGACGATCGAATCGGAGTATCTCGAACGACTCAGTGAGGCCTACTCCTACTACTTCTTCCACTACCGCGAGACGCCGCTGCTGGTCGTTAACCCCGACGAGATCTGCTTCGTCAACAACCAATCGGATCTGGACGCCTTCGTCGAACAGATCATGCGCAGCCG
>DAOWHI010000032.1 GCA_030641505.1 Gemmatimonadota bacterium
CGCCAATCAATACATCGTCTTCGTCAGGGAAAACCGAGAATCCACCCGTTTCGTGGTCGGCGGCGACGACGATCAGCGTCTCGGGATGGGCCGATTGGTAATCGAGCGCGCGTCGGATCGCTTGATCGAAGTGGGCCATTTCGGCGGTGATCACCTCCAGCGGTGCGTTGTCGTGTCCGCGCTCGTCGGTTTACTCGGTCTCGACCAGCAGAAAGAACCCGTCTGGATCGCGGCCCAGGATCTCGAGCGCGGCCGCAGTCATGGTTGCCAGTGATGGGTCGCGGCGAGATGCGGTGGCGTTCAGGATGTTGAACAGGCCGAGCACGTTGGAGAGCGTGTCGAGCGGTAGCTCGCGCAGCCGTGACGGGTCCCGGATCAGCGTATAACGATCGCCGAATCGAGGATTGGCCTCGAGCACGCCCTGAGCGTCGCCGAGCAGCACTTCGATGCCATGGTTCGCCATCTGATTCGCGATCTGCCGGTAGGCGTGGCGGTCGCTGGCATGAGCCGCGAACGCCGCCGGCGTGGCGTCGATCAGCTGGGCCGTGGTGACGATCCCGGTCGCGAGGCCGGCCTCCTGCGCGAAGTCGATCGCCGAAGGTCGCGGCAACGAGTCCGGGCCCACCCCGATGCCCGAGTAGAACGTGCGCATCCCGATCGCCAGCGCGGTAGCTGCCGAAGCGCTCTCGGGCCGATTGCTGGACGTGTTGCCGGACCGCATCAGCCCGACCACCGGGAACCGTTCGACCGCGGGTGGTGGGGAGGCGCTCAAGAGCGCGCTCCAGTAACCCACGCCGGCCCCGTCGGCGATAAACAGGATGAGCCGCGTCGGGGTCGATTGCGATTGATCGGCGGCTAGACTCGGGGGCGAGGTGGATCCCGAGCAGCCGGCTCCGATCGCCAGCACGGTTGAAGCTGCAACTACTTGGGCGATGAAGTTCAGAATCGGACTCCTAGAAAAAGACCCGCAGCCGCTGTCGCGCACGCGATACCTAAGATCGCCCATCGCCGGAGTAGCCCGCCGGGGCGGAGGTCAGGTGAGTCGATATGGCGTGTCACGCAGTAGTAATTGAGCGCGTACGTTAGCGGCGACAGGAGAAAGCTCGCCACGGCGGCGACCGTCACCAGGACGACGGGGTCGGGCAGGATCGCGATCTCGACCAATGCGAGCACCACGATAAACACGAGAAAGCCCCAGAAAAGAAGTCGCTCGCCGGGTGCAGCGGGTGCGATTCGACGGACGCATCCGGCAAAAGCGCGTGGAAAGCCGTCCAACACGCCGAAGCTGGTTGACGTCATGCCGAAGAACGCCGCGATGAGGAACGGGTAGAGCGCCCAGTTGCCGAGGACGTCGGTGTAGAGCCGAGCGATCGTGATCGCCACCTGGCCGCCCTGCGGCACGGTGCCTGTCGGCCGCAGGACGGCGACGCCGAGAGCCAGAAACATGATCGCCAACACGAACGATAGACCATAGCCAAGCCGCAGATCGGCGAGTGCGATGTCGAGCACGCCTCGCTGCTGGCCCGGCCCCGGGCCAGCCCGCTCGGCCCACGTGTCGCGCCGCTCGAGCGCCCACATCGAGTGCCACACCGAGACGTCGAGGCCGGTTGGCATCCACCCCAGCAGTGCGACCGCCAGCACCAGCGATCCGGCGGGGAGGTGGGGTCGGACGAGCTCGACCAGGACGGTAGGCGAAGGGGGTCGAGCGAAGAAAGCGATTGCTGTTATGATCGCGAGCACGGTAAGCATCGCTTTGCTCGCCGCCGACAAACCGGAAAAGCGCCCCGACCAGAGAACTGCTGCACCGAGTGCGGCGATCGCTGCACTCCAAGCGACCAGCGATAGCTCCGGCACGACCACACGAGCCACCACTGCGGCCACGCTCAGGACACCAGCCAAAACCGTCACGCCCTGCACCACGGTGCCGAACAGAAACGTCCAGAGCGCCCAGTTGCGAGGCCCAGGAACTCGCGCGTACCCATCCAGCAGCGTCGAGTCGGTGGCGACCGCGTACCGAGGTCCGAAATCGAACGCCGGATACTTGAACAGATGGGCGAACGTCACCAGCCAAAGGAGGCCGTAGCCGTAGAGGGCGCCCGCGGTTGGCGCGAGGATCAGATGGCTGGCCCCGATCGCCGTAGCTGCCATGACCAGCCCCGGACCTACCCAACGAATACAGTCGAGACGATCGGCCCAGCGAGCTTCGGGGGTGACGATTTGGTGAGACATACGCCTGCAAGATTGGGCGTGCAGGGCTCCAACACCAGCCCCACAAACTCGGGCTTCAGGGGGTGAAAGAGCCGGGAGGGTCGTTTGACCCTCCCGGGAACTGCCCACAGAGTGGTGAGTTTGCTACTGCAGCTTTGCGATCGCCGCTGGCCGAACCAGCGCCGTGCCGGCCGACACGAACTGATAGTCAGCAACCTCCTGGAAGATCTCGCGCGCTTTGTCGGTGTTGCCCGCCGCGTCATGCGCGAGCGCGAGATGGTACTTGATGAACGGGTTCTGCAGGTTCCCCTGCTCGTAGTGAGCGACCGCTCCCTCGGCGTTGCCCTGGCGGAGCGCGATCAAGCCATGCAGCTGGTGATATGCTTCCAGCTTCCGTGGGTTGGCGTCGCCTTCGAGCAGCGCCTTGTTCTCCTCGGCTTTGGTAGCCGCGGTTTCGAAATCACCGCTGCGGGCGGCGAGGCGGCCCTCCCAGATCCGGATTGCGGCCTCCTGCTGACGGGTGAACTCGACATCGTCCGTCGTTTCGGCGTTTTCCCGCATGAGTGCTGTCAGGTTGCGGACGGCGGTTTCTGCTTCGGGAATCAGCTCGTTGTAAAGAGCGATCGTCGCTGCGTTCGCGAGCGTGAACTGCCGGACGGTCCGCATTTCATCGGCGGGGATGTCGACGTTTCCGGAGGCCGCATCGATCGTCTCCAGCTCCTCGA
>DAOWHI010000268.1 GCA_030641505.1 Gemmatimonadota bacterium
CCCGAATGATGCAGGTGATTGGGTCCAGGTCGATCCGTACGGCGTCTACAACCAGATCAGCGAGTCGGGCTGCTACGACTTGCTGGACACGACGGCGTACGTGCGGTTGTTCGCGCCGTTCTATCCGTCTTTTCACAACGTTCCCGCACAGTATGTAGGGTTCTACTGGGGTTACTACACCGGGATGGGGATGGGACTGCAGACGATCAGTCTGCATCCCAAAGGGAATAGCGTGTTGGCATCCGGCGCCTTCCAGTCCGGACTGCCCAAGGCGTGGTACATGCGGATGTACATGACGGCGAGCGACTATCAGAAGTGGTTCAACGAGTATGGCGCCCAGGGGTTCCGTCCGCGGGAGATCTCGGTTACCCGGCACAGCAGTGGTGAGCCACGCTTTACGGTGATCTGGAAGAAACGCCAGGGGGAGAGCTTCGCGGCGTATCACAACATAACCGATGCGGTCTGGAACGCGAAGTGGAAGGAACACGTCGAGGACGGCGGCATGAAAGTCGAGGAGCGAGCTGCATATCGGGTTGGCAACTCGCGGCGACTGGCGGCGGTGTTTGTAGAGGAAGGGCCGCCAGGTGGCTTCTACGAGTACCACTACATGACCGGCCAGGCCTATCAGTCAAAGGCCGAAGAGCTGGACGCGCAAGGATGGGATCTGGTCAATGCCGAGGCTGAGGAGCTTCCCGAGGGAACCCGGTTTGGGGGGATCTGGCGCAAGGTACCCGGGACTTTCGCGGCCCGACACGGGCTGACACCAGGGCAGTATCAGAGCACGTTCGAGGATCTTGGGTCAAACGGGTATCGTCTTTACGACGTTCAGGGTTACGACGACTCGGGGCGGTTTATCGCCGTGTGGACTAAGCCGTGATCGTGTAGATCTCGATGGTTTCCGCACGGCCCATGACGGCGCGTTTGCCGATTGACTTCAACGGCAGCGCGCCGTCGAGTTTTTTGGCGGTCGCGGCCGAAAGCAGAATCGTGGTGCCGGTCTCCTTGTTCAGTGCCTCGAGTCGACTGGCCACGTTTACGGTGTCGCCGATCGCGGTGTAGTCCATGCGTCGCTCCGGGTCGCCGATAAAGCCAACGACGGCGGCGCCGGTGTGGATGCCGATGCCGATGTCCAGGCGTGACCGACCGGCGGCGACCCAGTCGTCGTTTAGCGTCTCCAACCGGTCCAGCATCCCGATCGCCGCTTGGCAAGCGTGACCGGCGTGGTCGGGCTCGACGAGCGGGGCCCCGAAGAAGGCCATCAACCCGTCCCCTAGATACTTGTCGAGCGTCCCGCCGTGATCGAATAGCACTTCGACCATCGCCGTGAGGTACTCATTCAGGGTTTCGACCACGACCTCGGGCTCGACCCGTTCGGATTGCGTCGTAAAGTTTCGGATGTCGCTGAACAGCACCGTCACCTCGCGACGCTCGACGGCCCGGTGGAGGTCCTCTCCTGATTCGGCTAGCTGATTCGCGACTTCAGGTGGAATGAACTTCGCGAACATTCGTCGGATCTGGCGGTGGCGTTTTCCTTCGACCACGTATGATCCGGCCATGGCGCCGGCGTAGGCCAATACGGCGCCGGTTACAGGGGCCGCTACTGGAAAGAGCCAGCCGCCGATGAAGAACGCCGCCAGCGCCAGCGCTCCGATCATCGCGAGTATCCCTGCCAAAGCGACCGCCGACCGTCGAGCCGACCGGATGAGCGCGACCGCCAGGCCAGTGAGCGACGCGGCTAGCAGGGTTAAGAACACGACCCAGCCGATCGGCAGCACCCGCAAGAAGTCGCCCGATCGCAATGTGTCCAGAATCGTGGCGTGGAGAAACACACCGGGCTCGGTGGGACTGAAAGGTCCGGCGATGAAGTCGCCAACGCCGGTCGCGCTGGAGCCGATCAGCACGATGCGATCGGTGAACTCGGCCGGATCGAGATCGGGCTCGGCCCCGACCGAGATCTGCGCGTAGCTGTTCAGGACCTCGTGGGCCGAGCTCACACGATACGGCTCCCCATAGCGACCGCGCCAATGCGCCCGCAGGCGACCCTCCTCGAGCGGTATCCGGCGGTCGTCCAAAGACAACTCACCATCGACGATCGACAATCGGTCGTATCCGCCCGGACCTTCCAGGACAGCCGCCAACCCGATCGACGGATAGAGCCGGCCGTCGTGCTCGATCAGCAGCGGTTCGAGTCGCTCGATGCCGTCTCGGTCAGGCGTACGATTGATCGCTCCGATCCCGACCCCGGTGTCGAGGAGCTCGATTACGGGCGGGTTGACGTTCGCAAACCGTGGAGCTGAAAGGGAGGCCGCCTCGGGAATGGCGAATCGCTCGAGCGCGTCCAGCCGTCGACGGCGATCGATGAACGCCCGCTCCAGTTCTGCGATGGCGGTTTCGCCCTCAGGATCATCGAACGCGACTGCGTGCACGACCGGTGGGCCTCGCTTGGCCGCGGCGAAAAACAACGAGTCAGCTTGGGGTCGCGCGAGATCGGGCTCGCTGAACAGAACGTCGTAGGCCACGACGCTCGGCGCACCAAGCGCGATGAACTCGAGCATCGCACCGTGGGCGTTCCGCGGCCACGGCCAACGACCGAGGTCGCTCTCATAGAGTCGAAGTGCGCGATTGTCGATGTCGACGATGACGATCGTCGAGTCAGCTACTTCTGAGCCCCGGATCGCGCGCTCGAGCTGAAGTCGAGCGTCTCCCGTTTTGCGCTCGACCGTTTGGACGGTGTCGGTCGCCATCAGCGCAAACACGATCACCGAAGCCAGTGCCCCGGCTTGGAGTCCGATGAGAAGTCGCTGGCCCGAAACGGAGCTCGCCACTGCGCGAACCTATCCCCGCCGCGCATGTCGAGCGACCCTCCCGTGTTCTCGCCGTTGTCTTTAGAGCTAGACTGCCGGAGCGGTCAGAACTTCGGTCGCCGCGAGCGCCTTCTTGGTTACAAAGACACGCTCGTTGTTGGAGGCCCGGTTCAACATCCCCACCGGGAACAGGAAGAACCAGTCGGCAGACGGGTCGTAGTCGTAGACCACACCGTCGAGCACCTCACCCCAGCTGAACCGGAGGCGAACCGTCGTGGCGCCGACAGGATCGGGAAGGTCGGCTTCGGTCTGCGGCCCGTTGGCGTTCTGGCGACTCGTACGATTGAGTGCCAGATCATAAACGAAAAAGGCCGCCACCACGTCGCTCATCTCGATGTCGAGAAAACCGAGGACGTTGCCTTCCAGATCGATCCTGCGTAGGAGCAAGAACGGCTTCTCGGGATCGAAGACATCGGCGGTCCCTTTGAGGCGCCGACCGTCCTCGAGTAGGACTACCAGCTTGTGATTCATGCCCCGGCGGGGCTGCAACTATGGCGCCAACCGCCACCCGACGGATCAGATTCACGCTATTTGGATAGAAATAAGTAGCTTGGTGTGGTTGGAAGGGTGGTCGATGTCGGCGGGTCTTGTGACTCGCGTCCAGCGACACTCGACCACGGGTGCAGATTACCATTCGCGGCCCGCGTCCTGCAGGCCGCCTGTCACATGGCGCTTGTACTCAAGTCATGGGCGCTACAGCTTCTTTAGGGCGTGGTGGTGGGGGCATAGCTCAGTTGGGAGAGCATCGGCTTTGCAAGCCGAAGGTCACCGGTTCGAGCCCGGTTGCCTCCACCACCAAACGCTGGTGCGACTAGCGGTCAGACGCCGGCATGCTCGCTTGACGCTGCGCCTCGAACTCCTCTTCCGACAGCGGCACATGGCTGATCGCCTGCGCGATGACCGAGTCACCGGTCGGGATACGCGAATCCTTCGGCCACAGATGGAAGATCAACCCGTCGGTTGTCTTGACGAGCTCGACGACCTTCGCAGTGTCCTCGTCGGAAAGACCATGCACCGCAACCCGGCCGCTCTCGATCTCCACCAAGTGGTCGTGCCAGGCTTCGTTCCACTGCTCGCGGGAGATCAGGTCGCGAGTGACCGACTTGGCGACGATGTACTCGATTTCGGTCATCGGGGCCCCAGGGTCGGTCGTCTCGAAGAGGATGCACTGAATAATCGGTTCGGGTGAGATCGGCTTGCAGTAATGATGAAACGGGCCCATCACCTCGCCGTTCACTACGTGCGGCGCGGTCACGTGGATGTCGAACCCCTGCGCAGGGGAAGGCATGGCCTCCTCTTGCGCATTGATCGGCTGAACGAGAAACAGCACGGCCACCAAAACGGACGGGAAAACGTGACGCCGCATCGAATTCCTCCTCGGGCTTTGCAGTGGTCTCAGTTGTGGAACGACAGTTGCTAAGCTTAGTCGTTGCTGGTTAATTTCCAAAACCGTTCTGACACTGGGTACGGCTTTGAAGCGGAGTCACGAAGACGATGCTGGATATTGGCGTTTCGGCACTGGGCCAGGCAGCCGCTGAGTACGGCGGTGGTTTCGGGGAAGTCGGCACATTCATCGAGACCTCCGTCCGCAAGTCAGCCAAGCTCGCCATGGACCACAAGTGGTTTCTCCTAATCGCGATCGCGGCCGTGTGGGGGTTTCTCAAGCTGATCTTCGACACCAACTAGAACATGAAGAGGCTGGCGCCGTGGGTCGTTCTCGCCGCCCTGGTGGGAGCGATCCAGTTCGTTGTGACTCAGCGGTTGGGAGGGTTCTCACCCAACATCGCTCAGTTCATGGGACGCCAGATCGTGGCTCAGGGGGGTTACAGCGAGTCGTTGGCTGTGATCGGGTGGGGAATTCATCTCGCCGTTTCGCTGACGTATGCCGCCCTGTACGCTTTCACGTCACATCAACGGTTGATGCCGGCCGGCCGCGGCGCGCGCTGGATCGCGGGCCTCTTCCTGGCGCTCCTCCTCGGTTGGCTTACGACGCTGGCCACGGGTCCCGCGATCGCAGTCACGATCAGCGTGTTGGCCGGCAAGGGTTGGCCAGCGGCCCTTCCCGGCCTCAACACGTCGCTCGGCTTCGCGTTTGGAAACCATCTCGGCTTCTTCACGATCTGCTGGTTCCTGACACTCGTATTGCCCGACGCTCTCCGGGGCGACCGCCACCAGACCGCTAGCGTCTGATCCTGATGATCAGTGCTGGGTCACCCCTTACAGGGGTTGTTCCACGAGCTTCCACCGCACGGGTTGCACGGATTCCCGCCGCACGGATTGCACGGATTCCCACCGCACGGGTTGCACGGATTCCCGCCGCACGGATTGCACGGATTCCCACCGCACGGGTTGCACG
>DAOWHI010000270.1 GCA_030641505.1 Gemmatimonadota bacterium
CGCCCCGCTACTGGTTTTTCTCAGCTACGCCATCGGGCCGGAGCCCATGAACCTCGTATTCACCTCGGCGGAGGTCTTGGCCATCGGTCTATCGGTGATCATCGTCTCACTCGTGGCGATGGATGGCGAGTCGAACTGGCTGGAGGGGGTTCAACTCCTCGCGGTGTACTTGATCCTGGCGGCGGTTTTTTTCTTCCTACCGGAAGCCGCGCACTAGAACCCGGTCGGCGAGTCGAGGAAGATCGCCTCGATGCCGAATCGCTCAGCCAAGTGATCGCCGAGCGCTCGCACGCCCAAGGTCTCGGTGGCGTAGTGTCCGCCGTAAATCAGATTCATCCGGTGCTCGCGGGCGATATGCCAAGCGATGTGGCTGCTCTCGCCGGTGACGAACGCGTCGACGCCGGCTCGAGCCGCTTCGGGTACCATCTCGGCCGCGGCTCCGGAGACGATCGCCAGCGCGTTTAGCGAGTCACCGCCGAACGGCAGGACGTCGGGCGGGGTCCCGAGCAGCGCCTCCAGCCGAGCCGCAAGATCCGCTCGCGACAGCGTCTGTGGTAGCCGACCCATCACTCCGATCTCGCGGCCGCCGTAGCAGCCGAACGGTCGCTGTTCGGTGAGCCCCACCAGTCCTGCCAGCACGGCGTTGTTGCCGACTTCGGGGTGGGCGTCGAGCGGCAGATGCGCGGCGTAGAGAGAAACGCCGCCGTCGAGCAGAGCCGCCAAGCGCGTCCGGTGAGTACCGGTGACGGCGATCGGCTGCCCCCAAAAGAGACCGTGATGGACGATCAGCAGTTGGGCACCGGCGTCGACTGCGAGCGAGGACGTGGCCAGCGCGGCGTCGGTCGCCAGGGCAACTCGATCGACAGTCGGGCCTCCCTCCACCTGCAACCCGTTCAGGGAGGAGTCCTCCCACTCCCGAATCGCCAGGTAGTCGTCGAGGTACTGAACCAGCTCGTCTCTCTCGACGCCCGTGCTCATAACTCAATGCCCGCTGTTTGGAGCGCCGCGGTGACCAATTCGCGATCGCCATTGCCAAGCGGCAAAAGCGGTGGACGCGGGTCGCCGCCGCCCGGCCAGCCGCGGGCGTCAAGCGCGGCTTTGATCCCGGCGATGCCAAACTTCGGTCCGCATGCATCAGCCAACGGGAGCAGTGACGCCTGCGCCTCGGTGACCGCTGTCGCGTCAGCCGCTTGGTGAGCGTCGAACAGCCTCAGCACCGTTTCCGGGGCGACATTGGCCACCGCTAGGATCGCGCCATCAGCGCCGGCAGCAAGCGCTTCCGCAACCACCGATGCCTTGCCGCACAAGATCGCGAAGTCGGGTCCCAGGTCGCGTCGCAGCGACGTCTCAAGCGCTAGATCTCCGGCCGAGTCCTTGATGCCCGAGATCGTCCCCTCCCGACCCAGCTCGATCAGCAGCTCGGCTTGGAGATCGACCTTCGATCGAAGCGGGAAATGGTACGCGAGCAACGGCAGCTGGGTCGCTGCGTGAACCGCTCGAAAGTGATTGGCGATCACGACGTCGCTGAGCGCGTAGTAGCGCGGCGGCAGACATAGCAACGCGTCGGCTCCAGCCGCGCTCGCCCGCTCCGCTGCCAAGCGGGAGGCACGCACGCTCTCGCGTCCAACTTGCACGATCAGCTTCCACTCTTTTGGTAACACGCGCCTAGCCGCTTCGAGCAGCGCTGGCTCCTCGTCGGCCTCGAGCAACGGACCCTCGCCGCTGGTGCCAAAGACGATCACGCCCGACAGCGCGTAACCGCTGTAGATCCGGATCTGTTCGGTGAATCGATCGAGATCGACCTCTCCGTCATCACCAAAAGGTGTAGTGACCGGAACGAATAGGCCCTTTAGTTGGTGGCTCACGCGTGAGCTTGGACGTCCTCGACGGCATCGACCGCGAGCAACCGCTCGAGTAACTGGTCACGCACCTGCTTCGTGCACGGTGCGGCAAACTCGACGGTCATCCCCTCGCCGGCGCGCGCGAGGCGAATCTCGTCGACGTCCAGATTGGCTGCTGCCGCGGCATCCTGAATGGCCGCTAGGACACCCGCCTTCCGACTGGCGCCAACGCGGAACTCCACGAACCGCTGCGGGTGAGCGGTATGCCGCCCGAGCCATCGTAGCGCCCATAGGATCAGCAGTATCAAGACGGTCGTCACGATGGCTGGAGCGTAGAAGCCGCTCCCGATCGCCAGCCCGATGCCGGCCATGACCCAGATTGTCGCCGCCGTCGTTAGGCCATGCACCGCGCCCCGAGCCTGGATAATCGTACCGGCGCCGATAAAGCCCACACCAGTCACGATCTGGGCGGCGATCCTCCCGGGGTCACTGATGTTGATGCCGCGCTCCGCGTACGACAGCGCGACATGTATCGACACCATCGTGATCAGCGTAGACCCCACGCAGATCAGCATGTTTGTGCGAGCCCCGGCCGGCTTGTCGCGAATCTGTCGCTCCATGCCGATCGCCGCGCCACAGGCGAGCGCAAGCAGAAGCTTTGCCCACAGCTCGGTGTTAAAGAACTCACTCATTGGGCATGAACGGTTCGGCTCAGCGGTTCTCGACCGACGCCGCTTGACGGGCGGTTCGGTAGTCGCGGAAGCGAGTCAGCACGACATCGAGCGCAGCGTACGACCGGATTCCACACAGGTCACAAAGATCGGAGTACACATCGATTGCTTCCCAATTCTCATCTCCCGAATCGAAGAAGCCTCGTTCTTCGAGCGCTTCGGCGAGGTATGGGATGCGGTAATCGTCGCCCTGCGGGCCCGCGATCGGACGCACGACACGATCGATAAAGTACAGATCTTGAAGAACGATCTCTGGCTCGACGCGGGACTGCATTCGGTCGAGCCGCTCGAACAGTAGATCTTCCACAGTCGAAAACCGGTTGGGCCCGGCTTCAGCCGCGACGACAGGCTGAACCGGGTCGTGAAAAGACCGTGATCGAAGATAGGGAACCGCGCCGGGGCGGCAACCGGACCCCGGAGGTCGGCTCAGGCCTAGGCGGTGGGTGCCGCACTCGCCTCGACCACCTGCTCCGGCGCTCGCAGCAGGTACGGGATGCGGAATCGCATCACGCTGCCCTCGCCAGCCTCGGACTCAGCCCAGATCCGTCCGCCGTGGAGCTCTATCAGCTGACGGGTGATGGCGAGGCCCAGACCCACGCCTTGATAGGCTCTCGTCGGCGATGCATCGACCTGACGAAAGGCCTCGAAGATCTCGTCCAGTTTCTCGACCGGGATGCCGATCCCCTGGTCGGACACTGATCCTTCAAACTCACCATTGACGAGCCGCGCCGAGACCCGTATCTCGCCCTCGTTCGAGAACTTGACCGCGTTCTCTACCAGGTTCAGATAGACCCGATAGATCTTCGCCCCATCCAAGTAGCATGGCTCCAGCCGATCATCGATGTCCACGACGAAGCGAAGCCCACCGACCTCGAGCGGTTGCACCGTTTCGACCACCGACCCAATCAGATTCTCGAGGTCGACCTGTTCGTACTTGACCGGTGTATGCCCCTCCTCCTGGCGGGCAAAATCCAGCAGCTGCGAGATCATCTCGAGCAGGTGTTGACTGTTGCGACCGATGCTGCTCAGGATCCGCCGTTGCTCCTCGTTCACCGGGCCGCACATCTCGTACTCGAGGATCTCGGTGTTGGCGATGATAGCGGTCCGCGGCGTCTTGAGCTCGTGACTCGTGTTGGAGAGAAACTCCGACTGCAGCTCGTTCGTACTCTCGAGCTCGGCGTTGATTTCGGTGAGCTCGGCGTTCATCGCCAGAACCTCGGCTTCGATTCTTCGCTGCTCGGTTAGATCGATCAGCTCGAACTTGATCGCCGATCGGCCCTCCCAAGCGATCGAATCGCCAAAAACGACAACCGGTACGATCTCCCCGTTGGAGTGCACGATTTCGACCTCGAAACCCGTGTCGAGGTGTTCTCCGTCGAGCAAGCTGCGGAGACGACTCGCGGCCTCCTCTCGATACTCCTCGGCGATGTACTCGAACGGTTCTTGACGATCCAGGTCTCGGAAGCTCCACCCGGTTCGTTGTTCAAATGTCCGATTTGAGAACAAGTAATTCTCTCCCTGATAGACAACGATCAGGTTCGGATCCTCGTCGAGCATGCCGCGCGGCGCGAATACGAGACGTGCCTCTTCGACGCCGAGGATGATCATCCCCACCGCCAAGATGACATACAGGCCGATCTCCATGGAGGGTAGCCAGGCCGGAGGGGTTGGCTCTGCGGCCAACGCCCAGCTGACCGGAAGCAGGGCTCCCCAAGCCACCAGCGCTAGGCCGGCTACCGGAGCTCCGATCGGAGTCTTGCGCCGCCCAAAGCGATCAACCATCCAACCGGCGGCGACCCACAACGCCCCAACGGCACCGAGCGTAGTCGTCCACGGTCGTACGGCTGCGGGCAACAACTCGACGATGACGACGACCGACAACACCATGAGCAGGCCCACGCCGAGCCCGATCAAGGCTGCCCGGCGACGACCCAACTGAGACGAGGCGGCGATCGCCAATCCACCCAAGAAGACGAGCCCACCGGCAAGTGAGAGCAGAAAGATGTCCAGACCCAGC
>DAOWHI010000261.1 GCA_030641505.1 Gemmatimonadota bacterium
TCGTGCTCCCCTTCGCCGGCTACTATCTGGGCCGCGAGATCTACGAGTTCAACCAGCAGATGGGGATCACGATGATGGGCGGGTTCATGAGTTGGTTGTGGATCATTCAGGCTTTCCTGATCGGCGTCCTGTTCCTGACCGGCAACTACTACTTGTGGGTCGGCATGACGCGCATCCCCGGCGCGGAGCGGTTCCTTCCGTACACCAAGTGGATGCTCGTAGTGCTGGTTATCGGCGTTATCGTTTGGGCCACCCCACACACGATGATTGCCAATCGCGCGGAGCTTGAGGCGATGGGCGGTTCTCACCATCCGTTTCTTGGCGTGCTAGGCGTCATGAGTGCCAAGAATACGGCGGTAAACCTGATGATCTTGACGACGTTCTTGTCGTTTCTGATGTACCGTCGAGCGAACAAGCAACCAGTGGTGAAATGGGCGAAGAAGGGAACGATCGTGCAGGCTGCGCTGTTCGCGCTGTCCGCCGCCATCGTGCTCTTCTACGGGATCTACGGTTACTTCGTGACGGCGATCGTGCGGATCGGCTTCAGCGTTTACCAAGTGCTGGCGGTGCTGGCGACGATCATCACGGTCATGGTGCTTGATGTGTTGATGCTGCGCGGCGCCGAATCCCGCGGCGCGATCCGATGGGGCAACATGCCGGCACGATCGCAGTACGCGCTGTTCGTCTTGGTGGTCACCTTTACGTGGCTTATGGGGTTGATGGGCTTCGCCCGCAGCGGTATCCGCCAACACTGGCACGTATGGGAGGTCATGCGCGACACGAGTCAGTGGGCGGCCACGCCGGCGCTGGGCCCCGCGGCCCAAGTGATCAGTGTGTGCGTGTTGATCTTCCTGGTACTGATCGCATTCATCTTCTGGCTTGGCGGGCTGGTGGAGAAACCGCAGCTGGTGCCCGAACAACCGGCGGCCGAAGCTTCCGGAAAGTGACGACCTAAGACGATGTGGGCGACGAACCTCAAGATCCTGGGCATCGTGCTCGGCACGTTGGCCCTGTACACGTTGATTGCCAACAGCATCCCACAAGTCGAGTCCGAGGTGCCCCAGGAGTTGTCGTTCACAGGCGAGGTGAGCGCGGCCGAACTGGTGGCGGCCGGCGAAGACCTGTACGCCGGGGCCGGTGGGTGCACCGCCTGCCACGGGCTCGGGACGCGGGCGCCCAACTTGTTGGTCGACGCCGGTGGTCAGGGAGCGATCGGCGCGCGGTGTGGCCAGCGTGTGGAGGGCGAGTCGTGCAAGGAGTACCTGCATCGCTCGATGATCGAGCCCAACGCGTACGTCGTCGAAGGCTTCCAGCCGATCATGCCCGACATTCGGCGAGCGCTGTCCGAGGTGCAAATCTGGGCCGTGATCGCATACCTGCAGAGCTTGGGAGGCGAGGTAACGGTGACCGGCGACGACATCGCGACCGCGCAATCCGCCAGCGATGTCGAGACCGCGGACTCGGGGGCGGCAGCGGCGACTGTGGCCACGACAGACCCGCTCGAGCTGCTGCGCGAAATGCAGTGTCTAGCGTGTCACATGCTGGGCGACGAGGGGGCTCAGGTCGGGCCGCCTTTTGCTGGCGTCGGCAGCCGACTCGACACCGACCAGTTACGCGAGTCGATCCTCGACCCGAACGCTGCAGCGTCGCCCGGCTACGAGCAGTTCACCGGCATGATGCCGACCAACTTCGGCCAACGGCTGACGGCAGAGCAGCTCGAGGTGATCGTGGCGTTCCTGGGATCTCAGCGGTGAGCGAATGGTGAGCGTCAAGCGGTATCTGCATCATCCGTTTTGGCAGGCGATTCTGGTCCTGGTGGTCGCCTACCTCCTGGTCGAGTACGGCATCCCGTATCTGCCGCCGCTGATCGGGATCAGTAGCGCTCCGGTACCACAGTCGGTTGTACTGCAATACATGCTGACCGTGTTGGCAGGGATCCTGATCTGGGTAAGCGACAACGAGGAGCGATGGGCACGGTTCCGGCAGCCGATCTACGCGGCGCTGGTCGATCGCGACAAGAAGTTGTTGAGGGTTGCGCTGATGGTAGCCATCCCGCTGTTGGCCGGCTGGCTGACCTTCCGCGCGGTGCGCCAAACGGTAGCCGCGCCACCGAGCCTGCGATCGATCCACCCGGCGCCACCATCGTCGATCACGTTTCGCGGCGAGACGATCACACTCGCCGGACTCGGGAACCCGCTACGTCAAGATGACTCAATTGCTGAGGCCTACGCCGTCGGGAAGCGGGTGTACTACCAGAACTGTCTGCCGTGTCACGGCGATGCGCTGAGCGGGGACGGTCACTATGCGCACGGCTTTATGCCGACTCCACTCGCTTTCACAGGCTCCGGTACCATCGCCCAGCTGACCGAGAGCTTCGTGTTCTGGCGGATCGCCAAGGGCGGTCCGGGGCTCCCTCGCGAGGGTACCCCGTGGAACTCGGCCATGCCGGCCTGGGAGGACATCCTAACCGCAGACGAGATCTGGTCGGTGATCGTGTTTCTGTACGAGCAGGCAGGGGTCTCGCCCCGGACCTGGGAAGAGGCGGAGGGACCGGCTGAGCACTAGACGACTCACCTGTGGTTTGTTGCTGCTCGCGCTCGGCATGGTCGCTCAAGCCGAAGGTCAGGAAGCGCCTGCGGGCAAGGCGACGTACGACAAATGGTGCGCCGGATGCCACGGGGAGGAGGGCGCAGGCGACGGCGTGGCAGCGACGTACATGCTGCCTCAGCCGAGGGACTTCACCACCGCGCTGTACCAGATTCGCACCACCGCCAGCGGAGAGCTCCCAACGGATGGTGACATCCTCAGGATGATCGACGAGGGGATGCCCGGATCTGCCATGCCGGGGTGGAAGGACTATTTGAGCAACACCGAGCGCACCGACCTCGTTCAGTACCTGAAAACGTTCTCGCGGTTTTTCGAGGATGAAGTCCCGCCGCCCGTTGAGTACGGTGGAGCCCCTGGAGTCAGCGAGGAAGGGCTCGCGGAGGGGCGTGAGTTCTATGACAAGATCGAATGCTGGAAGTGCCATGGGCAGGCCGGCCGTGGAGACGGCCCCTCGGCGCCAACCTTGGAAGACGATTGGGATCTTCCGGTCCGCGCAGCTGATCTCACGGAAGGTTGGAACTTCAACGGTGGCTACACGACGGAAGCGATCTTCTCCCGCCTGATGACCGGGCTCAACGGAGCGCCGATGCCGTCGTTCGCGGACTTGATCGATGCCGAGTTCATGACCGAGGAGCAGCTGTGGCGAGTGGCGCAGTATGTAGAGAGCCTGTCGCCCGAGATGCCCGAAGTGCGGGAGGTTGTGCGCGCAGCTTTGGTCGAGACGCTCCCCGCGACCGTCGACGATCCGGCGTGGAACCAGATCGAGAGGTTCTACGTTCCGCTGGTTGGTCAGGTAATCATCGAACCCAGGTGGTTCGCTCCGACCGTGGACGGTGTGTGGGTGCAGGCGGCCCACGACAGCGAGCGTGTTGCGCTGCGCTTTACATGGAACGATCCGTCCGAAAGCCCAAGTGCTGAATGGGAGGAATGGCGGCAACGGGTCGTTAGCGTGATGCAACCAACCGTTGAAACCACGGTCTCGACTGCCGAGGAGGAGGCTACCGGCGATGGAGAACCGGAAGTCGGGGAGCTGCTGCCCGATGCGCTCACGGTTCAGTTCTCGACCACCATCCCAGAGGGGATGAAGCGTCCGTATTTCTTGATGGGTGATCAGGACGAGCCGGTTTACTTGTTGAATTGGAGCAGCGGCGGTGACACGAGCGAAGCGCTTGGTCGCGGGATGAATGCGATCGAAGCGATCGCTGGTGAGACGGTCCTGGTGAGTGAATCAACGTTCGATGAGGGACAACGGCGGCTCTTGCTGAGTCGTGCTCTCACTTTAGAGGGTGCAAACCGGCTGGTTTTCGAGACTGGCCGACCGATTCCGATGGCGATCTTCGCTTGGGACGGGTCGAACGGTGAGTCCGGTACACAGGGCGCGATCAGCACGTGGTATTTCTTGTACCTCGATCAGCCAACCGAGAATATCACGTACGTGTTCCCGATGCTGGCGGTGCTGTTGACCGCGGTGTTGGGCGTGGTGATCGTCACACGCGCCCAACGCGGAGCGCACGGCGCTGGCCCTGGGTCCGGGTCTGATTAACGTCTAGCCGACATTCAAGGGGTCGATAGCTTCGTTAGATTGATCAACCACGCATAAAAGGAGAGGGATATGGATCATCCACTAAAGCAGATCCTTGCCCTGGTTGTGGTGTTGGGGATCTCTGTTGCAACCGCCTGTGGCGGCGGTGGTGGTGGCGAAACAACCGATGGTGAGGCAGACGGCGGCGCTCCGGCGGCGGCCGGGTCTGTGGTCAGTCCGGATAGCGCAGCGACGATCAACGGCACGGTGTCATTCGAGGGCACGGCGCCAGCGGCCGAACCGATTGACATGAGTGAGGAGCCAACCTGCGCCGAGAAACACCCCGATGGTGCCGTGCGGCAACAAGTCGCGGTCACTGACGGACGGTTGGCCAATGTTTACGTGTACGTCAAGTCGGGACTGGGGGATCGGGCTTTCCCGACACCGTCGGCGCCGGTCACGCTGGATCAGAGCGGTTGCCGTTACAGCCCACATATTGTGGCGATACAGGCTGGACAATCGCTGGCGATTATGAACAGCGACGGGATTCTTCACAACATCAACACCCAGCCCACCGAGAACAGGGGCTTCAACATCAGCCAGCCGGTTGTGATGGAGACCTCGAGGGAGTTCTCGCGACCCGAAGTCATGATCCCGGTCAAGTGTGATGTCCACGGTTGGATGCAAGCGTTCATCGGTGTTCAGGGTCACCCTTATGCAAGCGTCAGCGGGGCCGACGGGTTGTTCTCGTTGGCTGACTTGCCACCCGGCGAGTACGAGATTGAGGTGTGGCACGAGTTGTACGGAACGCAGTCACAGACGGTCACTATAGGTGTCAAAGAGACTGCGGAGGTCAGCTTCACGTTCAACTCTGACATGGCTGGGAACCACGTTCCCATGGGCGAGCCGCTCGTTCTCAGATGAACTGGGGCTGGATGATGCCGGAGTCGGCGTCGACGTTTGGCGCCGGCATCGACTCGATCTACTACATAATCCTGTGGATCACCGGGGCGATCTTCGTGCTCGTCGAGACCGCGTTGATCGTATTCATCATCCGGTACCGGCACCGTGAAGGTCGGGTCGCCGTCCACACCCACGGCAGCAAGAAGGCCGAGATCGTTTGGACGGTCATCCCGCTTATCCTCGTTCTGTTCATCGTCTACGCCAGCAACGATATCTGGCTGCAGGTCAAGCGAGCTGATCAGGAGGGCGCAGCTCCGGCGGACGCGCTGCCACTGAGAGTAGTCGCCAAACAGTTCGAGTGGAACGTGACTTACCCGGGGCCAGACGAAGAGCTTGACACCGGCGACGATTTCGTCAAGCGAAACCAGCTTCATGTCCCGATCGGGCGAGCGGTCCGGATCGACCTCGGTTCCGAGGACGTGATTCACTCGTTCTTCCTGCCCGATTTCCGTGTAAAGCAGGACGCCGTTCCGGGGATGACGATCCCGGTCTGGTTCGAGGCCACGCGGACAGGGGAGTTTCCGGTGGCGTGCGCCGAGCTCTGCGGTCTCGGCCATTATCGCATGCGAGCGTCGCTGACCGTCCACGAAGCGGATGACTTCGACCGCTGGCAAGCAGAGGAGCTCGCGGCTGGCACTCCGGCGGAAGTCGCGGACGAGCCCGAGGCGGACACGGCAGAGGAAAACAAGGTCAGCGAAGGGGAGGACAGCGCATGAGCACGACCCAGCGGCTGGCTCCCAACGTGAGCGCGCAACACTGGGCCGATCCGAGCCATCCGGATGATCGCCCGTTCATCCGGAAGTACGTCTTCTCGACCGATCACAAGACGATCGGGAGCCAGTTCATGTTCATGAGCTTGTTCTTCCTGCTGGTCGGTGGGGCGTTGGCGATGATGATCCGCTGGCAGCTTGGTTGGCCGGGTCAACCGATGCCGGGCGGGGGTGTGCTGCCAGAGACGATGGCACCGGGCGGGATCCTGTTGCCCGAGTTCTACAACTCACTGGTCACGATGCACGGCACGTTCATGATCTTCTTTGCGATCATGCCATTGCTGGTCGGCATGTTCGGCAACTGGCTGATCCCGCTTCACGTCGGCGCTTCCGACATGGCGTTTCCCCGCCTCAACATGATGTCGTTCTGGACCGCGGTCCCAGCCGGCTTCATCATGTTGGCGAGCTTTGCGGTCGAAGGTGGCGCCGCGGGGGCGGGGTGGACCGCGTACCCACCGCTGAGCGCCGTGCCGGAGTACAGTGGCGTCTCGACCGGACAGCAGCTGTGGTGTGTGAGCCTGGTGATTCTTGGGTTTTCTTCGCTAATGGGGGCGGTCAACTACATCACCACGATCGTCAACATGCGGGCTCCCGGCATGACCTGGCTGCGGCTGTCACTGCCGGTGTGGGCGTTATTTATCACCGCCATCCTCATCCTGCTGGCGATGCCGATCCTGGCCGGGGCGCTCATTATGCTGCTGTTCGACCAGACGATCGGGACGACGTTCTTTCTGCCCGAAACTGGCGGTCAGCCGCTCCTGTGGCAGCACCTCTTCTGGTATTTCGGTCATCCGGAGGTCTACATCTTGATCCTACCGGCGATGGGGATCGCCTCCGAGGTGATCGCCAACGGGTCGCGGAAGCCGATCTTCGGCTACCCAGCGATGGTTGGCGCGATCATAGCGATCGCGTTTCTGGGTTGGATCGTGTGGGGGCACCACATGTTCCAGAGCGGCATGAACCCGCTGTTGGGGTCCA
>DAOWHI010000016.1 GCA_030641505.1 Gemmatimonadota bacterium
ATACACTGACAAGCTCTTACCTCGTCGGCCATACCGTGAATGTCGATCGTGCGGTAGTTGTACCTTGGGCTCTCGTTAAGCCCACGGTTGCTGATCGCGTTGGTTATGAACCAGTCGTGGAGTAACGCCTCGAACGCGACTCCGGTCACCGATTCGATGTTCGATACGCCTCGCTTGCCACTGGCTCCTAGCAGCTGGTACAGGTTGGGTCCAAAACGGTCGCGAAGATAGAGCAGGAACATCATGTAACGGTCGTTGAAGACTGGCGAGTACTCAAGCGGTAGCAGCGACAACCCACCGTTCTGACCGCTCAGGAACTGCCACACTCTCACCATCGCGCTCCCCCAGTATTTGTGCAGGGCTTCGGCCGAATACGACAGGCCCTCGTTGAGCCAGCGGTCGTCACCTGCGGCGCCGGTAGTAACCAGGTGATATCCGGCGTTGATCACGTGTTGGTGCTCGTGAGCCAGTGTAGACAAGGGGCGATCGATCGGGTCCGACGTGTTCCAGTTGCCATAGAATGACTCGATCCCCTGAGTGCGAATCGTGTCACAATACACTCCGCCTGCACCTTCTAGAGCCGGCGACATCACGACCAACACCCGCTGGTTGTCGTCGAGGTCGGTCGTAGGGCCGAACAGAGTCGTGTTTAGTGGGAAGATCGATGCGTCAAAAGCGGTGCCGAGCGAGTCGATCCGCGCCTGATGCTCGTCACTCGCCGCGTCGACGTACATCGCGATTCGCTCCCCCAGGTAACGAAGCGGTGCGAAGCGGTCGACGTCGATGCGACACGACCGGATGTTGACCTCGTTGGGAATCTCGTCCGAGAGCTTCAGACCTGACTCCAAACCGGATCCTTGGACGACGTGGTCTGGTGCCGCCGGGCCCGAGCTTATGGCATGTGACGTGGGGAGCTCGGCCACTCCGATCGCGAGGTTTTCGTCCGGCTCGGGTCCCTGGTACAACAGACGGTAAGTGGCTCCGCTGCGATCAGTGTCGGTTTGGTAGGGCATGGCGAAGTATTCGGCTCCAGCCTCACCCGCGAGGCGCACGAGCACACCATCCGCCGGCAAGTTCACGTCCCAAATCGACCCCACTTGGAGATTCAGCGGGACCACCGGGGCCGCGACCACGTCAAACGGTAGGAACGACCGAGCGTCGTCTTCGAGCGCGATCGTGACTTTGGTCTTGTTACCCGCCGCCGGCATGCTGACGTCGAAGGAGGCGATTCCCAGCGAGTTAGTCGTTTGGAGCGCTGTGGAGATCACGCCCCGACCTTCCTCCCTGGTCGCCTTGAGCAGCGCACCGACGAAGGGCTCGAGCCCGCCGCCCGGGACTTCACGCAGGACCTCGAGCGACAGCGTGACGACCCGCGCACGATCGGCCGGAACGACCTGCGTCCTCGGGCTCTGGTACCGAAGCTGAACCCCGTTACGACCGCCGGGCGCCCCGACGATGCCCCCGCCGTCCGATCCGCAACCCATGACGCCCAAGGTGAGCAGGAACACGAGCCAACGATTAGGCACCGACCGGCTCCGCGGCTAGGTGGTGGGCGCGGAGCGCTAGCCCCGTGTGCGACTCGTCGCACGCCGCGACCTCGCGCGGCGGCCCAGCCACGACGACCCGGCCGCCGGTAGGTCCACCCTCCGGTCCGAGGTCTATGACCCAGTCGGCGCGTGCAATCACGTCGAGGTGATGCTCGACCACGACCACCGTATCGCCCCGCGTGACCAACCCATTGAGGACTCTCATTAGCGCTCGTATGTCGGCGTTGTGCAGACCCGTCGTCGGCTCATCCATCAAGTACAAGGTACCGCGCCCGACGCGCGCGGATCGACCCCGGCCACTGGCTCCGCCCCCTCGCTTGGGCCGGCGTGACAGCTCTCGGGCGATCTTCAAGCGCTGAGACTCACCACCCGAAAGCGTGGTCGCCGGTTGGCCGAGCCGCAGATAGCCCAACCCCACCGCTTGAAGCACCCACAAACCACGCCCTACCGACGGGTGACCAACAAACAGCGCCAGTGCTTCGTCGATGGTCATCTCGAGCAAATCGGCGATCGATCGATCCCGCCACTTCACCTCCAACACCTCCGGCCGATACCTCCGCCCGTGACATCCGTCACAAGTCACAAAAACATCTGGCAGAAACACCATCTCGATTCGCTGATGTCCGTCACCGCGACATTCCGGGCAACGACCGGCTGACGTGTTGAATGAAAAGTGACCGGCAGTGAGTCCTCGCCTTCGCGATTCGGGAGTGGCCGCAAATAGCGCGCGAATTGGATCGAACGCTTTGACATAGGTAACGGGATTAGACCGCGGAGACTTCCCGATGGAGGATTGATCGACGAGCACGACTTCGGCCAACTGCTCGGCGCCCTCGATGCGGTCGACCGCCATCGGTGAACCCGCCTGATCTGCCACCGATCGCCCCGTCGGCGAGAGCGTCCGATACAGAACGTCATGAACCAAAGTCGACTTGCCAGAGCCGGAGACTCCCGTCACCGCCGTCAACCGGCCGATCGGGATACGGACATCGATGGCCTGCAGGTTGTGCGCTTTCGCGCCGCGCACGGTGATCCAAGGTCCGTCGACTGGCCGAGGACGAGGTTCGGGGAACGAGGCGTCTCCGCGGAGCCACTCACCGGTGACCGTCTCCGCCCGATTGAGGTCGACGGGCGATCCCTGAAACATGACTGCACCACCGTTCGCGCCGGAACCGGGTCCAAGCTCTACCACTCTGTCCGCGCTGCGGACGATCTCGAGATCGTGCTCGATGACCAGCACCGAGTTGCCGCCATCGGTGAGCTTGCGTAGCAGTTTGATCAGTTTCTTCGTATCGCGCGCATGCAACCCGACCGATGGCTCGTCGAGCACATACACCCCGTCGGTGAGCGCGCTGCCGAACGCATTGGCGATCGCGATTCGCTGCGCTTCGCCACCGGATAGCGTTCGCGTCAGCCGATCCAGCGTCAGATAGTCGAGCCCGACTGCTTGGAGCAGGTCAACCCGCCGGATGAGCTCACGTAGGATGGGCTCCAGCACCTCCATTGGGCCATCCGAATCATCGAGCGCATCCAACCAAGCGGCCAGCTCAGGAAGCGGCCACTGCACCAGATCCGGTAGACAGTTGCCGTGCACGAC
>DAOWHI010000004.1 GCA_030641505.1 Gemmatimonadota bacterium
ATCGTCAAGCGGCTCGGTCAGCGAGCGATCAAGGTCGGTGAAGACCGTAACTTCGACTTGGGCGCGTTCAACATCGCTGGCTTGTTGCCGGGCGAGTATGAGCTGCAGGTTCGTTGCTCGACCTGTGGTGATAGCACACGCTTCGACGCCAGCTTCGAAGTGCGGGAGCCGCTCGACCAGTTGGCGCTGAACCAGATGTTGAGAACCCCCGAGCCGATGGCATGTCCGGCGCCCAAATACTACGCCGAGTTCACGCCAGCCCAGGTCGACAGCGTCGTCAAGGTCATGGACGTGTGGTTCTCGAACCAGCAGCGGCAGCTGTTGAAGACCCTCAACAACGACGGCAAGATCGAGTTCCTGAACCGTTTCTGGGCCAGTCTCGACGCCGACCCGTCGATTGGCGACCCGGATACTGAGGAAAACGAGCCGAAGGTCGTGTTCGAGCAGCGAGTCGCCTACGCAGACCAGGTCTTCTCGAGTAGCCAGCGACTCGGCCGCGATAACGACCGGGGTCAGGTCTACATCTTGTACGGCGAACCGACGGAGCGCTTTGACCGTCCGTACGAGGCGACAGTCGGGCCGTACGAGATCTGGAACTACACTGGTCAGGGAGACACCTTCGCTTTCGGGGACTTCTCACGCGACGGCAGGTACCGCTTGATCTACTCCACGAACCGTCAGTTTGTCGGTGATCCGAACATCCAGACCCAGGTCGACGGGGGACAGGTCTCCCCTCGGCAAACGACGATTCCGCTTGGTCGTGGTTACGAGGCGATCATCGAGGACATTCTGACGAACCGGCTTACTACCCGGAGCTTCCAGCGATAAGGCCGGTCGTCTCGGATCGCCCTCCGCGCGTAAACCGCTAACTCCAAGGGTCTAGAGAAGTGAGCCTCGATCGTCGCCGCACGGTGCTGTGCTTCGTGTGTGACGTGCGTGCGATCGAGTTGCCCGACCGATTGGGCCCCATAACCGATGAGACGTGGTCGCACGTGGACGTCGTCCAGGTCCGTGGCAAGGCACTTTCCGCCGGTGAGCTGGAGAGGGCGGCACGCCGCTGGATCCGGCGCTTGCGCGATCTGCCGACGCTCGTGATCGTCAACGATCGCGTCGACGTCGCGCTGGCGGTGGGCGCGGATGGGGCACACTTGGGTCGATCCGATCTGGGGATCCAACGGGCCCGTGAACTGGCCGGCGAGGAGTTTATCTTGGGAGCCTCGACCCACACCCGCGAGGAGCTATTGGAAGCCCAGGACGCCGGTGCTGACTACGCTGGGCTAGGAGCCTTTTACTCTAGCCCGACCAAGCATGACACGACCCAGCTAGAACTCCAACGCGCAGGCCTCGAAGATCGGGTGCCCGGTCTGACGATCCCGGTACTGGCGATCGGTGGGGTTACGGTCGAGCGGATCCCAGCCGTGCTCGAAGTTCCGGTGATTACGGGTGTGGCGGTTGGGTCAGCGATCCAGCATGCCGGCGATCCCGCGCGTGCGATTCGGGATCTGAGGGTCGAGCTGAAACGTAGTGCCGCGGTCTGCGGATCCGAAACGTGATGTCGAGCCGCGCCTTTCAAGCGGTCGTCTTTTCGCTCGTCATGCTGGCGAGCTGCACCCCGCAGCGCGATGGCGAAGGGGTCGACGATCAGGAGGTGGCCCGGCCGCCGGACCGGCCGCTCATGGCGCCGGGCAGCGTCTCGGTCGTCGAACGCGCCAGACTGGCCACAGACGGACGTATCGAGAGTCCCAACGATCTCGCGGTCGATGAGGAGGGCAACCTGTATGTCCTTGATCTCGCCGACCCACCGCGGATCGTCAAGTACGACTCGACCGGTCGGTTCGTGCGCCGCATGGGCGACGCGGATGCCGAATCGGAGCAACTGGTTGGAGCGCTCGAGTTCGCACTCTCGCCGTGGAACACGCTGCTGGCCGTCGACCGCTCACAAAACAAGCTGCTCACTTACCTGACGCGCGGAACGTTCGCTTCCTCGCTCGACATCAAGCCCGGGTTCGCGCTCGACGTCCACCCGCTCCCGGGGTTTGGCGAGTTCTATCTCCATAAGTGGTCACCCGAGCTGAGCCGCGCCGTCGTGCTCCACATGCGAGCGCCATCCGATTCACTGGCAACGACGTACCAGGTTCAGATACCCCGCGATCTCTCGGTCCGCAGGGAAGCGCGGGGCGTCAATTTTCATACCGCGGTCGACCGTCAAGGTCGGCTGTACGTGGCGTTCTACGATGGGTATCCGGTACGCATTCTCGAGCCGGACGGCCAGACGGTGGGGCTGGTCGATCTGGATCGCCAGCCGATCCCAAAAAGCTCGGACCAGATCGCGCGAGAGGTCGAGGAGAACTTGGAGACGCTACGCGAACGGGCGCCGGACATCGACGAGGGGATACTCGCGGAAGCGGCCCAGCCGGATTCAGTGCTGCCGATCATCGAGGAGCTGATCGTCGATCCGCTCGGTCGATTGTGGGTCCGCACCAACCGATCCGAAACAGTCGATGTGACCCCGTTCGATGTCTTCAACGAGGCCGGGGATTATTTCGCTCGAGTGGACGTGCCTGGCAAAGTCGTGCGAACGGCGTTCGACACCACCGGAGTGCTGTACGTTATCACTTCAACGGAATCGGACGAGCAGTTGGCGGTTTTCGCCTACGAGATCCGCTTCGAAGAACCTCAGTCGACCAGCGACAGCTCCACCTGACGCTGCAGCGAGGCGCCCGTTTCGCGGTCCTCGAGTTCCACCGTCAAGACGTAGTCGCCGGGTGGGGATTTCGAAACATCGAGCG
>DAOWHI010000041.1 GCA_030641505.1 Gemmatimonadota bacterium
ACCGGTCACGATCTCGACGTCGGAGTTCATGCCCGGTCGTAGCAAGTCCTCCTCGTTTTGAATCTGGATAAGGACGGCGAACATCGTCACGTTCTGTTCGATGACCGCCTGTGGCTCGATTTTTAGTACATCGCCGCGGAACTCGCGGTCGGGATACGCCTCGACTCGGATCATTGCCGGCAGCCCGGGTCGAACCGGGCCGATGTCGGTTTCGTCGACCAGCGTCCGTACCTGGACATCGGTCAGATCGGCCATGCGGACGAGCGTCGTCCCCCCTGTGACCTCGCGCGTAGAAGTGACGATCTGGCCATCCTCGACATCCTTCTCGACGATCGTACCACCGATCGGGGCGAGCACGGTGACGTCGTTCAATCGATCGCCGGCGAGCTGCAGGTTTGTCTCCGCCTTGACCAGCGCGGCGTTTGCGTCGGCGTGCTCGAGTACCGCGTTCTCGAGCTCTTCGTCAGCGGCTGCCGCCGACTCGTGGAGATACCGCATGCGTTCGAGCTGGCTTTCGGCTACTTGGAGACGCGCGCGGGCGACACCGAGGTCGGCTTGGGCTTGGTCAAAGGCGTTCTGCACATCGCGAGGATCGATCCGAACGAGGAGATCGCCCTGCTCCACCCGATCCCCGATTTCGACCGCGACCTCGAGGATCTCACCGGAGGCCTGAGACTTGACGTCGATGACTCGGATCGGCTCGACCGTTCCGGTGGCGGCCACGCTGGAAGCCAGGTCGCGCCGTTCGACGACGACCGATTCCAGCCCCTCGGGCGCGCTGCCCGTGGCGCCCCCGCACGCGGCGAACAGGACGGTCGCCAGTCCGGCGATTGTGGGAAGGTACTTTTCCACCTGGAAGATTAGACGACCTCTCCTCGGCGGTCGTTGCGTCGAGCCAGAAACTCTACGCTTCTCCCCGGTAGATGTTGATCACGTTGCCGATGAACCCGAGCGAGTCGTCCCATGGGCGCTGGAACGTGTTGCGGCCGATGATCGAACCAAAGCCACCGCCGTCGCGAATGCCGCGGATGTCATCGAAGAACGGTTCATCGCCGCGCTTGGAGCCACCGGAGAAGATGATGATGCGCTTGCCGGCGAACGCCGCCTGGGTGATCACCCGGACGCGATCGATGACCGACTCGGTCGCGACCCCGGCTTCGACGTAGGCCTCCTTGGCCTTTTCTTGCTCGAGGTGGCTGTTCGGGAGCTTGACCTTGATGATGTGGGCCCCCATCTGACAGGCCAGATGCGCGGCGTAGGCGATCACGTCGAGTGCGGTTTCGCCGTCCTTTGTGACGCCCGACCCACGCGGATACGACCACACCACCACGGCGAGGCCGGCGCTCTTTGCGTCTTCGGCCAGGTACTGGAGCTTCTCGTACATCTCGTTCCGGTACGCCGATCCAGGGTAGATCGTGTACCCGATCGCTACGCACCCGAGACGCACCGCGGCCTCGACCGAGCTCGTCACTGCCGGGATGCGGTCGTTTTCGGCGAACAGCAGATCGTGGTTGTTGAGCTTCAAGATCAGCGGCAAATGACCGGAGTAGTTGCCGGCGACGGCTTCGATGAAGCCGAGCGGCGCGGCGTACCCCGACATCCCGGCGGCGAGGGCGAACCTAGGATGGTACTCGGGATCGTATGCCGGCGGGTTCACGGCGAACGACCGGTGCGGGCCGTGCTCGAATCCCTGATCGACCGGCAAGATCACTAGGCGCCCGACCCCACCCAATCGGCCGTGGTTCAGCAACCGCCGGATGTTGGTCCGGGTGCCGGCGTTATCACTCGGGTAGTACGACAGGATCTCTTCCACGCGCCCACCGGGCGCAGCAGTTTTGTCAGCGGCCTGAGCGGGCGTCATGGTGGCTGTCTCGGGGTTCATCAGCCGGCTCCTTTCGATGCTGTGGCTGCCGGCGCACCATCGGCCAGCAGCGATTGGATGGTGTTGACTTCGTCACGACTTCCTATGACCAGCGGCGTCCGTTGATGAAGCGCGCTGGGTACGACCTCGAGGATGCGCTGAGCGCCATCGGTTGCCGCACCGCCAGCCGCCTCGGCCAAATGGGCCAGCGGTGCGGCTTCGTAGAGTAGCCGCAGCTTGCCGTTCGGGTTCTTGGCGTCGCCGGGATAAAAGAACACCCCGCCGCGGAGCAGGATGCGGTGGAAATCCCCAACCAGCGCGCCGATGTAGCGCAGCGAATACGATTCGCCGTCGCCGCCGTGGCTGTGATGCTCGACGAACGTTTTAAACGCCGGGTCCCACGCCGCCAATCGCGACAGGTTTCCGGAGAACTCGTTCCCGCAGTCGGGAATGCGGATATCAGGGTGGGAGAGAAAGAACTCACCCACTGCAGTGTCGAGTGTGAATCCGTGAACGCTGCCGCTGGCGGCGTACACGAGCATCGTCTGGGGCCCGTAGAGCACATAGCCGGCCGCCAACTGCTCGGTGCCTGGATGGAACACTTGGCTCGGCTTGTCGGGGTGGTCATCGGGGGCTTTTCGACGAATTGCGAAGATCGTTCCGACCGCGCCATCGACGTCGA
>DAOWHI010000162.1 GCA_030641505.1 Gemmatimonadota bacterium
GCTCTTCTCGAGGTCTTCCCGGACGCCCGGATCATCCACACGCACCGCGACCCGGTGCGGGTGGTGGCGTCCTTCTGCAGCATGATCGCCCACGGCCGCGCTCTCTTCAGCGATCGCCGGAGTCGTTTCTTCAGCGCTATCGTCGGGCTTCGCCCCAGCAGCGGCCTCGGTTTCAATCTCCGCTTTTTCGCCGATCGCCTCTTGCGGTGCGACATCAGTTTCATCGGTCATTCGTTCCGTTTCGCGCCGTGCCGCCTCCTCAAGTGATGCCTTCGACGCTTCCAGCGCAGCCGCCGTCTCTTCGGGACTGGCCGGCTGCGACGGTGCCGGTGCCGCCGTCGGGCCACGGAAACGGGAGCGCGGCTTGAACGCCATGGCCTCTGCTGTTTCGGCGAACAGCCCGCCTTCGTCGCCGCCTTCGGGCTCATGGAGCATGATCTTGTAAACGTCGGCTGGTGACAACGCCTGGGCGATGAACTCGCGAGATTCGTCGGTCCACGGCACGATATCGATCCGTTCGCCACCCAGCTCCGACACCACCGCCTGGACGCGGCTGCCCTTCAGACCTACGCACGCACCCACCGGATCAACGTGCTGGTCCCGCGACCAAACGGCGATCTTAGAACGACTCCCGGGCTCACGTGCGATAGCTCGGATCTCCACGATGCCCTGAAAGACCTCGGGCACCTCGAGCGCGAAGAGTGCGCACACGAAGTCGGGATGCGTACGACTCAAGATTAGCTGCGGCCCCTTGTTGGTCTCTCGAATATCCAGGAGCAAGGCGCGCACGGTTTCGCCCTGTCGCAGATACTCGCGGCGCACCTGTTCTCGTCCCGGCAGGAGCGCCTCTGTTCGACGATCAAGAAAGACCAGCGCATTGCCGCGGTCCACCTGCTGAACCGTCCCCGAGACGAGCTCGCCCACTCGACCGGCGTACTCCTCGCGAATACGGTTTCGCTCTTCCTCCCGCACTTTCTGGATGATCATCTGCTTGGCCGCCTGAATGGCGTTACGACCAAACGTATTGTAGTCGAGCGGGATCTCGGCCACCTGACCCGGGACCGGATCATCGTCGCCCCACGGTTCGTTGACGAACGGTAGCTCCTTGGCCTCCTCGACCGTCATCTGACGCGACGGATCCTCTATCGCCTCTTCGTCGGCCACGATCTCCTTTAGCATGTAGATGCGGATCTCACCGGTGGCCGGGTCGACGAGCACTTCGGCCTCGGCTTCAGCTCCATACTTGCGCCGCACGGCTGCCAACATGCCGACCTGGACGAGCTCGACAACCTCCGATTTCTCGAGCGCCTTTTCTCGGGTCAGCTGACCAAATGCTTCTAGGATCTCCATACTCTCACTGCTCCTATCGAACCCCTATCCGAGTCATCTCTTGCTCTTGGCTCCGGTGGCAGACCGCCAATCGACGTGCAACTTGGCGCTGGCCATCTCACTCTGGCCGAAGATCCACCGATCGTCGGTTCCACCAACCGAGTCGCGTAGAACTACGCCAAACGAGCCTTCGCCGCGATCAACCACGCCCTCGAGAATGCCGGTAAAGCGCTTGCGACCTTCCCGACCGGTATGCAGTCGGATCGCTATCTCGCGTCCAGCGAAGCGCTCGAAGTCGCGCCGCCGGGCGAGTGGCCGCTCGATCCCAGGGCTTGAAACCTCGAGTACATATCTCTCCGGAACGATCCCCGACGATTCGAGTTCCCGCTCGATCAACCTGGACAGCCGAGCACACTCATCCAGCGTCACGCCAGCTTCTGTGTCCACGTAGACCCGTACCACGGGTCGTCCCTGACGCCCGCCGAGCTCAACGTGTACGACCTCAGCTCCGGCCCGTTCCACGACCGGCTCGACCACAACCCTCATGCGGTCGACATCGGACATCGATCAGCCTCTGCTCTCGGGTTGCTGACGCGGAAGCAAAAAAAGTGGGGACGCCGCCCCACTTCATTACCAAATTTACGCGAAACGGGCGTCAAGGCAAGAGGTGAGCGGCCTAGGTCAGCCCGGGAAACCGGCAAAAAAGACCATCCTCCCGCTATCTTCACCATCCCGCCGATAACTGTGGAAGCGCTCTCGATCACAGCACGTACACTCAGGGGACGAAACGATCGACGCCCCGAGGAGCCCGGCGGATACCGCTTGTCGGGTAAGGGCGCCGCGCAGGTCGACCCAGCGCTCGCTCCGACCGCCCGTGGTCCAACCCTCCGTATCGGGCCCCGCTCCCGTAGCCCGAATCGATTCCACCACCTCCTCACCAACCGGGTAGCAGCACGGACCGATCGCGGGCCCCCAGTACGCCACGCACTCATTTGGACGGGCCCCGTACTCGGCGCTCAGCTCGGCCACCGCCGCGGCTACGATCCCACCCGCTATCCCACGCCAACCGGCGTGAACGAGCGCGATCGCACCAACCGATGGCGCATAGACGAGCGCGGGAACACAGTCAGCAACGCCGACGGTGAGCAGTACACCCGCCGTAGCGACCAGAAAACCGTCCCGGGCCTCGACCCGAACCGTGCCTGGCGCGACTGTGTCGGCACAGAACAGCTCGATCCCGTGGACTTGCGAAGCTTTCACAACCGAGCGGAAGTGTGGCCTAGCCCACGCTTCGAGCGCGTTTTGTGCCGATCGGGCGCCAGCAACCCTAGACCGAAAATTCAGTTCGCGCGTGGTTATGCCCGCGATCAGCGAGCGCCCGCGCCAGCGAAGCTCGAGTCGCGGTAACGGTCGGGCAAACTGAGCTTCTATCGGCGCCCCGGACTTTTCGCTGAACTTCTCGCCGATCATCAATCCGCCAATCGGAACCGCACCACGTGGTACACCGCCGCTACACCGTCGCGCCAGGTGATTTTCTTGCCGCCGCTATAACCACGTCCGTGATACGCTACAGGAGTTTCGTACACCCGATAGCCGCGGCGGGCGACCTTGGCTGTGATCTCCGGCTCGATACCGAAACGGTTTGATCTGAGAGTTGGACCGATCGCGTCAATGACCTCTCGCCGAAACACTTTGAAACCAGTCTCCATGTCAGTCAGGTTCAGATTGTTGAGCGCATTAGAGAGCAGCGTCAGCGCGCGATTGCCCACAGAGTGCCAGAACAAGTGCACGCGTTGGGGTCCGCCTAGAAACCGCGAGCCGTATACGACGTCCGCGACTCCGTCGAGAATTGGACTGACCAGCGCTTCGTAATCGCGCGGGTCGTACTCCAGGTCGGCATCCTGAACCAGAACGATGTCGCCATCCACTTCGGCAAAAGCTCGGCGCAGCGCAGCCCCCTTACCCTGATTGCTCGTCTGGAAAATGACCCTAGTCGGAACTGCGCATCCGTTACCATCCAGAATTCGCTCCTCTCCGCTAACGACTGCCGACAGGTACTCGCGCGTACCATCGTTCGACCCATCATCGACAACCACGATCTCTTTCTCGAACGGCGTCACCGCAACTCGCCTGAGCTGCTCGGCAATCGTCGGGCGCTCGTTGTAGACGGGAACGACGACGGATAGAAGCGGTCGATCCGGATCGTTAGGGGAGGCCACCCATTCCCGGGTGGACCGGGGGCCGGTCGTGCTCGTCCGGCGGCTCGGTCTCAGCTGATTGACGCTCGAAAAGCAACTTGAGGACCGGTGGCGTGACCAGCGTCGTGGCCATGACCATGATCAACACCGCTGAGAAAACATCCTGCGTGAGAATGCCCCCCAGAAGTCCAAGCTGGGCGAAGATCAACCCTACTTCTCCGCGCGGGACCATTCCCGCACCGATCACGAGTTTGTTGATCTCCCTTCGCATCACGCTGTAGCCGGCCGCCACCTTGCCGATCACGGCGATGACAAACAACCCAGCTCCAACCAAGAGGATCTCTTGATTCTCAGGAACTCTTGGGTCAAGAATCGACACATCTACCGCGGCACCGATCGACACGAAAAAGATTGGCGTGAAGACATCGGCGACCGGCTTGATCTGTTCAACGATCGTGTCGAACTGATTCGTCCTCGACAGAATGAGGCCGGCTGCAAAGGCGCCCACGATCGGAGCCAACCCTGCGCGATCCGCGAAAAAAGCCAACATCAGCGCAAAGACAAGCGCGAAGGTGACCAGCACCCCGCGGACACGCATCCGGTTTACGAGCTCGAAAATCCACCGTGCCGTGTAGAGCCCGATTGCCATCGCCACTGCCAAGAATCCCACCGCCAGCGCGAATAGCTTGACAACACCGACAACCGAGATCGTGCCGGTCGAAGCGAGGCCCTCGACAACCGCTAGAATCAACAATCCGAGAATGTCGTCGATAACCGCCGCACCGATGATGATCCGCGCCTCGGCGCTATTGATCTTATCAAGATCAGTCAGCACGCGCGCGGTGATCCCAACCGATGTCGCAGTCAGCGTAGCGCCAATGAAAATCGCCGTTAGACTCGCTCCACCCTCGTAGTAGTACCAGAACAAGTACCCGAACAGGAATGGGAGCACGATGCCAACCACGGCAACCGTCAACGCCGACGATCCAACATGGAACATCTCTCTTAGGTCGGTTTCGAGACCGATCTCGAACAGCAGGATCGCCACTCCGATCTCCGCCAAGACGTGAACCATCGCCCCGTACGGATCGGCTGGGTCGACCGGGACCAGCCCCAGCACCGAAGCGCCGACAATCACTCCCGCAACCAGCTCTCCCAGTACCGCCGGTTGACCAATGCGCTCGAACAGCTCTCCCATCAGCTTCGCCGACAGCAACACGACTATGAAGATGAAAAAGAAGTGTCCGACTTCGACGAAGTGAGCGACCTGTTCCATGTTACCCCGTACGTTGGCGGAACCAGACGGTCAGGCGGATCCTAGAATCGGCCGACGAGCAGGTAGGGTCGCCACCGCTGGTCTGGGACTGATGCGAAGTACGTGATGCGAGTAAACGGGTGCGGACGTCGGGGCGGTCGCGCTAGGGATAGGCCTGCTTGTTCGGGTGTACGGTTTCCCTTCCTATTGTTACAGCGAACGCACGCGCAAACCAAGTTTGTCCAGGTGTCCCTACCACGCGCAGAGCGGGGAACGACGTGATCCGTCGTCATCGGTCCTCGACGCGTACCGCAGTATTGGCATCGGTAGCTGTCCCGTCGCAGCACGTTTCGACGAGTCAGCGCAACCCGCTTTTGGGGCGCATGAATGTAGACAGACAAGCGGACAACAGACGGCAACGGTACGACACACGATACCGAATGCACCTCGGAGTCGTAGCGCTCGACGATCTCGGCCTTGCCCAAAACGACCATCACCACCGCGCGCTGTGCCCGGCACACGGACAACGGTTCGTAGTTCTGGTTGAGAACCAAGACTTTCTTTTGCAGTAGCGGGCTCATCTGTTACGGTCCTCTAACCTCGTAGCCGAAGCGCAGCGTGTCGACCCACTCACCGAACCGCCACGCGGGCACACGGACGACCTCTTCCCAGGCCGCGGAGATGTTCACTGTCCCATCTCGCTGGCCGCGCACTCGAAGCCGGTGTGGCGATAGCGGAACGCCGAGCTCGTCGGCTGACTCC
>DAOWHI010000010.1 GCA_030641505.1 Gemmatimonadota bacterium
CTCGGATCGTTGAAGCAATCGGTCGCGGCGAAGACAATCGACGGATACCTCTGGCTTCCAAACGGGCTGCTCGACGGCGCCAAGGCCGAATATCAAGGCGGCAACGCGACCAATTTTAGCGAGATGAGCGAGATACGTTCGGCCGTTCAGCGCGCTGTCCAGCGCACCCGATTGGAGGTCGCGGGCATCGACCCCGACGCGGTCGGCGAAGCCTTCCAGCAGGTCAAATTCGAGGCTCAAAAGGCGGGCGACGCCACTCGTGGCTCAAGCGGGCCGCTGATCGTACTCGGCCAGCTGATGGGCTTCGTGATCTACTTCCTAGTGATTATCTACGGCTATGCGGTGGCACGGAGCGTTCAGGAGGAGAAGAAGGACCGCATCGTGGAGATCCTTCTCAGCTCGATCAAGCCGGAGAACCTCATGACCGGCAAGGTGCTCGGCATCGCTGCCGCGGGACTCCTTCAGGTCACGGTGTGGGCCGTTGTCGCCGGTCTCGCGTTGACTTTCGGTCAGGGATTCCTCCAACAGTTCGAGGGAATTGGGTTTGAGCTGCCGCAGGTTCCGCTATGGGTGGGCCTGATCTTCCTGTTCTATTTCGCCGGCGGTTTCTTCTTGTACGCCAGCATGTACGCCGCAGTGGGTGCCGCGTCGACCTCCGATCAGGAGGTCCAGCAGATGCAGTTCCCGTTGATCATGCCACTCATGATGGGGTTTTTCATAGCATTCGCGGTTCTAAACGACCCGGATGGCCCGACCTCGGTTGCGGGATCCATGATCCCCTTCACATCGCCGGTCGTGATGCCGATCCGGGCGACTATGGTCAACGTGTCAGGAACGGAGTTGGCCACATCGATGCTGTTCCTGGCCTTTGCCTGTGTCGCGTTTCTCTGGATCGGTAGCCGCGTGTACCGGGTGTCGATTCTGGCGACGGGAAAGCGCCCGACACCGCGCCAGCTCTGGCGCTGGATGCTGACCAGCTAGACCGCTACTCGCCTCGCAACCGTCCCACGCTCGCTTCGTCGCCCATCACAACCAACGCGTCGCCGCGTTTGAGAACCGTTTCGGCACGCGGCGCGATCCGTTGCTCTCGACCGCTCATATCCAAGCGCTCTATGGCGATGACGCTCACGCCGAACTGCTGCCGCAACTGAACCTCCTGGAGCGACTTGCCGACCATCTTGGCGGGCACCGGCACCTTCGCCATCTGCGATTCGGCTGGCAGCTCGAAGTAGTCGAATCCGGTTCCCTCGACGGTTCGCATCTTAGCCAGCAGCGCGTTGCGGCGCAGGATCTCTCGATCAAACGCACCTAACACGCCACGTCGCGTTACGATCCCGACGAATCGCCTATCGACTTCATTGTCGATCACCGGGAGCTGTCCCAAGTCCCGCAGCCACAACTTCTCGTTCACTTCGACGAGCGAGGTCTCCGGTGTGACAACCGGAATCTCGGAGACGAGATCAAGTGCGATCAGCGGACCCGTCTCCCGTTCGCTGAGGAATCGCTTGACCTCGTGCAGCTCGACGATGCCGATAAAGCGTCCGTCCTCGTCCCCGATGTAGAGCTGAAGCCAACGCGATTCGTTGAAGATCTCGACCAGTTTCTCGAGCGATAGATCCTGTGGATGGAGCTCGACGTTGGGGAGCATGATGTCGCGCACCGACAGCGATCGCATCAGTCGTTCCTGTGGCGTCCCCTCCCATTCCATTCCCCGGCGTCGAAGCTCTGCGGTGTAGATCGAGGTCGGACGCAGCGCCTGCGATGTCCAGAACGCCACGACTGCCGTCAACATGAGCGGCAGGACGATGGCGTAATTCTGGGTCAGCTCGAAGATCATGATGATCGCCAGGAACGGCGCATGAGTTGTCCCGGCGACCAACCCACTCATACCGGCCAGCGCATAGGCGCCGGCTGATCCGGTCTGGTCCGGGAGCCAGGCATGCAGCACGCCACCGAAGACGCCGCCAATCATAGCGCCAAGAAACATCGTCGGCGTGAAGATCCCGCCCGAGCCACCGGACGCGAGCGTGGCCGAGGTGGCGATCATCTTCACGAAAAACAGGGTCGCCATGAGCGCCAGGCTCAGCTGCCCGGCGAGCACGAGGTTTATCGGCAGGTAGCCGTTGCCCAACACGAACGGCCAGGCGGCAGCGAGCAGTCCAATGACTGCGCCACCGAGCGTCATGCGTGCCAATTGCGAAAGCTCTACCCGATCCCACAACCGGTACATGCGCTCCATCGCGATCTGGAACAACACGGCACCCAATCCGGCGAGAAAACCGAGCATCAAGTAGGGAATGATCTCCCAAACCGACACCATCGCGTATTCCGATCCCGGCGGGTAGATCGGGCCAGGGCCAACGAAGAAACGCGTCACCAGAGTCGAGATCGCGGCCGCGATAATCGCGGGACCGAAGAACAGCATGTTGAAAGAACCGATAATGACTTCCATGACGAACAACGTGGCACCGATCGGGGTGTTGTACGCCGCGGCGAAACCGGCTGCGATGCCAGCAGCCATCAAGATGCGAACGCGATCCTCTGAGAATCCAAACGACCGGCCGACGCGTGAGCCAATCGCCGCCGCGATCTGACCCATCGGCCCCTCGCGACCGACGGCACCACCCGAGGCGAGCGTCATCAGCGACGACGAGGCCCGCTCGAGCGCCGAAGACAGCTGGATCGTCTGCCCGCCGATCGAGATGACCTCGAGGATCTCCGGGAACCCGTCCTTGTCCCGGCGCAGGCGGGAGAAAAGAATCGCCAAGCCCGCCGCCGCGCCGGCGCCTAGGATTGGGACGCCGATCCGGTAGAAGCGCGGCGCTCCGAGCGCCGCCACGATCAGCTCGTCGGGCCGGCCCCAGAACAGCCAGACCGCCATGTCGAACAGCCATCGGAAAGCCGCACCGGCGAGACCCCCGAGAAGTCCAACCATGCAGACGGCGACAAAAAACAGCGCGTTTTCATTGCCGGCGAACTGGGCCCGAAGGCGGCGAACGAAGAGTTGGGCCGGGAGCCCGACCGCGCTGAGGAAAGACAGGTTCACTCAGCTACGATAGTGAACGCGTGCTGTAGAATGCTACGGGGTCCTGCGAGTGCTTTGTTTGTGTCTTTGGTAGTACCGGCGGGCCTTGGCGCGGTTTCCGCAGTCACCCATCTTGCACCAGCGACGGCTATGATTGCGGCTCGTATCGACGAACAGCCACGTACAGTTGTCGCCGTCACACTCCTCGATCCGTTCGAGAACGTCGGAACTCAAGAGATCTGCCGCGTCACGGACGATCGGCCAGAGCATCCGATCCAGTGCGCGCTCACCACCGACAAAGCGCCACTCGAAGCGATCTCCGTCCGGCGCGAGCCTGAGCCGCACGAGCGCGGCCGAGAGCTCGCCATCGAGGACCGCCAAGTCCCCCGCGGCCGGTTCTCGACCCTCACGGACCGAGCGCAAGACCCGGAACAAGCCTTCGCGGAGTTCGATCGCCCGGTCGAACACCCGGTTCGCTTCCTCGGGCTTCGCCGAGGCCTCCATCAACAGGTCGCTCACTTCGTCGGCCTCCAGTAGCCCCACCGAAGCGCTCCATCCGACGACGTCCCCGTAGCTCTCGAGCCACTCAGGGGGCCCGTTTCGGTGGCCACCCTCGGTGTTGACGAAATCGAGGCTCGGCCGACCACCGACCCGAGATAAGTCTTCGAAGGTCTTCATAATAACCGTCAAAATACACTTGACAGGTTAGTATTCGTCGTGTACAATATGACCATCAAATAGATTTTAGCCGGTTAGGGGGTCTCCGTCAAGACCGGAGCCCCTGACCACGGAGAAAAGGAAGGTCCCAAAATGCTCGGATGGCTTCGGATATCGAATGGCGAGAAGCAGACCAACGGCGCAAGACGGGCTTTGCGCTCCAGCTCCAGGCGCGATCGACCGGCTCCAGGGATCGCCAACCTGCGCTTTGCGCTCTTCCCGATCGACGAGCGACGCCTGAACCGCGGGGCGCATCGAGCGATCCTCGATGCTGAGAGCATGCCCCGATCGACGTTTCTACCGCCACCCCCGGCATGAGAACCCCCTCGCGTCCCGTGGTCGCGGTAGCCACCGCGTGTGTGTTGTGGGGCCTGGCCTTTCTGTTTGCCAAGGTCGCCCTGGCCGAGCTGACTGTCGCGCACATGGTGCTCTATCGGTTCCTGATCGCCTCAGTGGTGCTCATCGGTGTCGCGGCTCGCGCGGGCAAGCTGCCGCGGCGACACGACGTGCCCCTATTGCTCCTGACCGGATTGCTGTGCGTTCCGCTGACGATGCTGACCCAGTTCGCCGGTCTCGAGCGAACGAGCGTTGCCAGCGCGTCACTGGTCATCGGTGCCGGGCCACCGCTCATCGCGGTGGCTGCGTTTCTGGTCCACCGCGAACGGCTCGGAGCGTGGGGCTGGGCGGCCGTTTTCCTGTCGACCGTTGGAGTCGGGATCATGGTCGGGGTGCCCGGTTCCGGTCACGATTGGACCGGCGATGCGCTGGTGTTCCTGTCGATGTGCTTCGTGCCGCTGTGGGTCTTGCTGAGCTTGCGCTTCGTCCACGCGTACTCGGCCACGTCGGCGACGGCTTTCGTCTTGATCGGCGGCACGCTGACGCTGGTACCGATCACGATCGGGTGGTCCGGCCTTCCGCCGATCGACGTATCCGGCCAAGCCTGGGGTGCACTGCTCGTCCTGGCGATGGCGTGCACGGTGGCGCCATTTCTGCTTTGGAACTGGGGCGTTGGCCGCATGGAAGCCGGGCGCGCCGGAGTGTTCATCAATCTGGAGCCGGTCGTCGGCGCGGCATCGGGCATGGCCCTGCTCGGCGAGTCGCTGACTTCGGGTGCGCTCGCCGGCGGAGCCCTCATACTGGTCGCTTCCGGGATCGTCACCCGCAGCTAGAACGACCTCGCTACCAAAGCCCCGCTTCTCGCCGCCAAAAAGACGATCGGTTGACTCCCTCTGTTGTGGGGAGCGACCTTAGGAGTCACGACCGCTGCCCGCTCCACCCACACCACCACCGGTTGGAGGTTCCCCGTGGCCGAAACCGACCGCCACAAGACGCTCAGCTTGGCTCTCGTCGTGTTCGGGCTGATCTTTGTCGTTGGTATCTACCCGATGACGAGGATCTGGCCCGAAGGGTGGCGCTGGGTACCGAATCAACCCGAGTACGAAGGAATGATCATGGGCGTCTATGCGACGCTCGGGATCTTTATGTTGCTGGCGTCGCGCAATCCAGTTGAGCACCGCAGCCTGATCCTGTTCGCCGCTTGGTCCAGCATCGTCCATGCGTTGATCATGGCGTTTCAGGCGCTCGGCGATGAGGCGGACAGCGGTCACTTGCTGGGCGACGTACCCGCGCTGGCGCTAGTCGGCGTCGTTTTGCTCGTGCTGGCGCCAAAGAGAGCGCCCGCGTCCTAAAGGCAGAGGAGGAAAAAGGTGAACACGAAACGCTTGCTTATGAGTTTTGTGGCGACCTACATCGTGTACAACATCCTCGGGTACTTGATCCACGTGGTGTGGCTGTCGGACACCTACGCGTCGCTTGCGGCCGTATTCCGGCCCGAAGCGGAGATGAAGATGTGGGTTTATTACGTCACAAGCGCGTTTTTCTGTTTCTTCTTCTGCTACATCTTCGTGCGCGGCTACGAGAATCGCGGGCTCGGCGAAGGAGTCCGGTTCGGCGTGATCATCACGTTGTTCTACACGCTTCCTACAGTATACAACGAATTCGTGACC